>CAYFGW010000063.1:0-21169 GCA_964342365.1 uncultured Candidatus Sericytochromatia bacterium
TTTTGCCTGCGTCAAACCCGGCGGAGCGTTTTATCTTTTCCCTGATGCGAGCCAATATATCGGCGATCGTTTTGCCGACGATAACGAGCTGGCCGCCTACCTGCTCAGCGAAGCCAAAGTGGCAGTGGTACCGGGATCTGCCTTTGGTGCGCCCAATCATTTGCGCGTATCTTTCTCCACTGGAGAAGAGCATATCAAACGGGGATTTGAACAAATCAAAGCCGCGCTCAAATAAAGCCGGTCCCTTAAAATGAGACTCATTATGACGCTGGTGGTGCGAGATGAAGCAGATATTTTAGCGCTTCAGTTGCGCTACCACCGTCAGCGGGGCGTGGACTTTTTTTTAGTTCTGGATCACGCCTCTCAGGATGCCACGCCCGAGATCTTAAAACATTATGAACGTCTGGGCTGGTTGCGCTGGTTTCGCACCGACGCGCTTCGCCGAGATCAGGGACGCTGGGTGACCGCGTTGGCCCGCCGTGCTTGCCTTGAGCATCAGGCCGACTGGGTCATTAATAACGATGCGGACGAATTCTGGTGGTGTGACACCCAGACCGATTTAAAAGCAGTCCTTGCGAGAGTGCCCTTACCCCATCGTCTGATGTATGCCCCACGCACCAATTTCTGGGCCCCCAATCAAGAAAACTGGTGGCAACAAACCTACCGTCAGGTGAAGGCCCACAACTTTCTGAGGGAACCCTTGTCGGGAAAAATCTGTCACCGGGCCGAAGCTGACATTGTGGTGCATCACGGGAATCATTCGGTTCACCCCATGCATGAGGGAGATATCTGGCCTGAGCAACCGCTGGAGATTTTTCATTTTCCCGTGCGCTCCTGGCCCCAGTTTGAGAGTAAGGTGCGCAACGGAGGGCGTTCCTGGGCCGCTAACGCCTCACTGTCTCCGGCAATGGGACGGGGAAAAAAGTATTTGTATCAGAGGTATTTGACGGGGGAGTTAAAGGGTGTTTATAAGGACTGGCAGTGGGTAGCACAGGAAGAGAATCGGGTGCGGGATACTCGGTTTTTGGAGTTTGTGGAGGGGATGGGGTGAATACAAGGGGGCGAAGCAGGGGGCACCCGTCAGGGGACGCTCTCTTTCGGCCCGTCCATGGGCCTGCGTTCGCTTCGTTCAGCCCAAAGCGCTGACGCATCCTGCGCGCTTTGGACTTCAAGACCCCTTCTGGGCACCCCCTGCTTCTTTGCTTGATTGCGGTTTATACGTTTTTTGAGGATTTTAGCTGCTGTGGTTTGTCTTGAAAATATACAAACCACAGGCTTTTTAAGATTTTATACTGTCAAATGAATAAAACATCAACAGACATAAACTAGAATTCAAGATGATACTCATCTTTATACTCAAACAACGAAATAAGAATCTCATCCCTCAAAAAGTTGGAGTATTTACTTCATTAAGCTCATTTACAGAGCGTGCAATATAATCTAGTAAAATTTGCTTTGTAAAAATATCCATACTAGATTTAATCAGGCCTTCGTACAAAACTATGTGTTCTCCATACATTATATATTGCTTGATATATTCACCTTGATTGGATTCATATAGTGTTAGGGGAAGGTTAGAATTCTCTCTTATACTTGCTGGCAAAAAATTCGTATTATTGTTTTGACTCTTGATGTAATCGACTAATTTTTTTTGATGAGTGAATCTCGCCAGTGAAATACGTTCTAACAAAAGATAACCATCTATTTTTCCTGACTTTATGATAGCAATACCTTTTGAATGGCTTCCCAAACAAAAAGGATATTTTGATTTGAACTGAATATGTTTATCAGAAACGGTCAATTGGTAAACATCAGTATATCCTGCAACAAACTGATCGACAGAAACCCCCTCAACAATAGGGAATAAACAGTTCGGTAAGGGACCTACTACATTCAAAGTATCTTCATATCTGATAGAGTCAAATTCAAACGACTGAGAAACAGCAGGCTGAGTAAGCAAGATACAAAGCAGGCCCCCTATCTTTAAAAACAGAAAACTTATTCTCATAAACACGTTTACTCCCCTATTACGTCTTCTGTTTTTTCCAGTACCAGTATCACGAATCTTAATGAGTAAAAGATTTATACGATGTAATTTCATCACTATTTCTAACAGTAATTTTTATGGGCCACGAACTACCAACCTGAAGAAAATCTCGTTATATTCTCTAAAAAACACGCGTGGAATAGAAAAAAACTAAGGAGACTCGGTACTGGGAAGTTCCAGGGCGTCCCAGAGCATTAAATTTTGCTCTGTGGCATAAGCTTCGGGGCGTTGAAAACGTTCAATCAGGCTCCAAATAGACAAACTTATTCCCAGAATACCGGATACCAGCGCACCAATATTGTAGTAAATACCTACTGAAGGAGCCGCGTCTTCCAGACCTGTAGCCCCCTGTGCCAATCCTGTAGAAAGCGCCATCAGGAGAAGCCCACCCACGCCGGTAGATGTGGTGAACCAGGCGCTCTCGTCATCTCCCTGCGCAAAAGATCCCCAGGAAATGGGAGAAACCACGTTGGCGAAGGTATACAAAACCGTGTCGTCTCCGTACCTGTATTCCTCAAAAACGTCCAGTTTTTCCTCGGTGCTCAGATTTTTCACCAGCGGTTGCAATGCCTTAAAGTTTTCAAACCCATTGCTTTCAAGATGATAAATCACCACCGCCTGAGCCTCCTCTGTAGCAAAGGTGGGTAAACTAATAGAACACAGACTGAGCGCCAAAAATGCCGAACATAATTTTTTCATTGTAAAATTCCTGGGAGTTAAAAGTGCATATACTCTATACAGGAATCGATTCTTTGTCAAGCAACGCAAAAGCCTTCACCCATCAAAAGCCTGAGAAGTGGGGTATGCCCAGAAGGGGTCTTGAAGGCCGAAGCGCGCAGGATGCGTTAGCGCTTTGGCCTGAACGAAGTGAACGAGGCCCACGGACGGGCCGCAGAGAACGTCCCTTGACGGGTATACCCCACTTCGACAACCTATTGAACCCCAAAACCTTAACCAAACCTTCCCCTCCCCTTAATTCAGTTTCAGCGAATCCCTCGCGATAATACCCGTATGCATACCCCCTCCCCGGTCTTGCAATCCTATGCCACCTTGCAGGCCCACTGCCATCATCTGAAACCCGATCCGCCTCAGCGGCCTGTTTCTGCTGCCCAGAACCCTCCACAAAAACAAACACCTAAAGTCACACCCAGGGAAACGCCGCCCACACAAACCAAAGACAGTATTTCAGACTCCATGATGAAATGGATAGGCACGGGCGTCAATGGCGCCAACGGCATTGGAACTGCCATTACGCTGCCCAATGAAATGCTCAAAGTGGCGGACACCCTCGGCGATGCGGCCAAAGCCCTGAGTCAGCGGGGCCATTTGCTTAAATCCCTTCAAAAAACGCCGCTGGCATCTATCGGCACCAGAGCCACGACGGGCACCGTTAAACTCTTAGAAAAAAGCACCCATTTGTCTAAAATCGCCAATTCTGTCATGAATACCCCCGTGGTGGGCCGTTTAACTCAGCCCCACGTGGCGGACTTTGTGACCGATAAGGTGCTCCCCACTGCCAATGCCCTGGCCTCAGGCATCACCATTTACGATCACAGCCGCCGCTTTCAAAAAGCCCGGTCAGAAAACAACACCGCCGGGCAGGTGCTCAGCGGTGTGCAAATTGGCCTGAACGCCGTGTGTGCGGTAACAGGTTATATGAAAGGTCACGGTCAAACCGTCTCAGCGGTAGCGGGTCTGGGCAGTATGGCGCTGGATATTGGTTCCTGGGCCACGGGCATTGGTCACGTCAAACTCGAGTAGCTCAATGCCACTTTTCGTAATGAATATTCCCGGCGGGCACGGCCAGCTGCAACAAGCCTTCTTCCACTTCTGCAATCATTTTTTGTGGGCCACAAATAAAATACTGGGCCGTGAGCGGCAGATTGCTCTTTTCTAAAAAGTCGGTATCAATGCGAGTATTAAAATGAACCCAGTCGGGCAGGCTGTCGTTTTTTTCGGTGCAGGTAAACACCGCCAGCACGTTTTCGTGGGTATTAGCCAGTTCCTGAATTTCTGTGGCAAAGGCAAAATCTTCGGGAGTGTGAGCACTGTATAGCAACGCCACCGGCGCATCGGGAGAGAGCATCACCGCACTGCGCAAAATACTCATCATGGGGGTAATTCCCACCCCACCCGCAATTAAGACCAGCTGTTCTCCCATTTCCGGGTCGTAAACACAGGCGCCCTGTCCCTGAGAAATGTTCACACTTACACCGGGCTGAGCGTGACGATAAAGATAACGAGTCACCGGATGATGTTCAGAATCCTGAATAGCCAGCTCAAAGCGTCGATTGGTTTCTCCGGGAGCAGAGGTCATGGAATAACCACCAACACCTTTCACCTGTTCACCTTCGTGTTCCACCTCTAAAAAGAGATCAATCCACTGTCCGGGCAGGTACTGAAAATTTGCGCCCACTTCAAACACAAAGCGCTTGATCGTAGGGGTTTCTGGCTGGACACTCACCAGCGTGGCGGTTATTAAATCTGTGGGGTTCATGATTATCTCCTTCAGGCGTCAATGTCTCAGGGCTTCCACCAGGCGCGGCCAGACCCAGTCCACCAACGCGTTTTTTTCCACCAGGGGCAAACTGTAGGCATACACCCCGAAAATGAGCAGGGGCAGCACCCATTGAAAAGCACGGCGTGAAAGCACTTTATCATAGGCCACAATCAAAACAAACGGGGTGATGGGCAAATAATAGCGACTTAAATCTTCGTGGTACACAAACAGGTTAAACACACAAAATATGATGCTATACCAGAAGAGCAGGGGCCAACGCCACAGCATAAAGGCTCCGGCGGTATAACCCACGTACATCATCATATACAGTTCCGCATCGTGGGTGTTGTTGTTGGCCACATAGGCCATAAACACCTTCAAAGGCTGAGCGTCTAAGAGCTTGGAATTCCAGGAAAAATAAGCCCAGAAATCTCCGAATTGATACGCGTAAAAAGCAAAAGTGAGCAATAAGGGGATGGGCATAATCACCATCAGGGGTATGGTTTTCCAACGTTTTTGGTGGATAGCCGTCAACAAATACGCTACCCCTGCCAGTACGCCCACAATGCGTGTGATACTCGAAAGCCCCACAAAAAAGAAGGCCCAGGCGTACTTTTTGCGTCGCCAGCAGAGCATGGAAGCAAAAATAAGTGCCAGAAACAAAGGTTCTGTAGCCCCCAGACTGTGGTAGATCAGCCAGCGCATGGGCAAAAACAAAAATAAGACCGCTGACCAGAAAGGTTTTTCTACCAGTTCCATATCTTTGAGCAGTAGATAAAACAAATAAGTAGCGGCCCCTGAAGACAGCAAGGTCACAAAGAGCATGGCCGCCGGATAGTCCAGCAGATAAGAAGAAAGACGAATCAATAAGGGGTAAAGGGGCAAATGACAGGCAAAATACGCCGGGGTGGTGCTATAAGAAACAAAAGGGTGGTCCACGGGAATTTGGTACAGAGTACGAGCCACATACATATAGTTGGGGCCGTCCCAGTGACGAAATAACAGCGTGGGATCTTTCATATACAAAGGGATATAAAACGCCACGGAAGAGAGCGTGCTAATCAACATGAGCCACAGCGGATAGAGCTGTGTGTTTTGGAAAAACGAGCGGACTTGATGTAACATAACGCCTGTAAGTATAGCAAAGGAAGTTTTTATGAAACGTTTAACATCATCATTTTGGGGGCTGTTTTTGGGAGCGGCTCTGGCCCTGCCCGCCCTGGCCGATCACCACGACGACCACGAGGCGGCCTGGCCTACTTTTCAGCACAATGCCCAGCGCACGGGCCATGTAAAACGACCTGAAATTAGTAACCCCGCCGTACGCTGGCGAGCCAGAGTGGGCGTCACCGGCTGGCTCAACAATCCCATTATTGCTCATAATACGGTGTTTATTGGTTCTTCAGGATACCTCTGGAATCAGGGAGACGCCGCCATACCCCCCAGTAGTCGGCGCAATCGCCAAACGGACGGCGTCTATGCTTTTGATGTGAAGACCGGTGTTCAAAAATGGTACACACCCGCTGCCGATGACGTGAACCAGATTATGTATACCGAACACCAGATTATCGCCACCGGAGACGAAAAAGCGGTGTGGGCCCTTGATCCTGAGACAGGCCTGCAACGCTGGATCACTCCCTTAGATGGAGAAGGATATCAACTGCTGAGCGTGGGCAAAGAAATTGTGGTGGGAGACAGCACGGGTAAAATCACCTGGCTGGATGCAACCACGGGAAAACGTCTGGCGCAGCAGCAGCTGGACGGAGCCATTCGCTCCGGAGCCAGTGCCTCTGGAACACAAGTCTTCACAGCCACCACGCAGGGCACCGTTTACGCTTTTGATGCCAAACACAAGCAAAAGTGGAAAACGTCCCTGAGAGACGTGTACCCTGAACTCATCAGCCAATATATGCCCCAACTGGAAATCTATGGAGCACCCACTCTGTATGACGGTGCAGTGGTGATAGGCTTTGCCAGAGACACCACGTACCCCACACCCGCTCTTGTGGCCCTGGAAAAAAACACGGGCAAACTGCGCTGGAAGGGCAGCAGCAACAGAGGAAACACGTCCTGGGGCAATGTACGCACCTCACCGGCGTTGGTAGGAGAGCGTTTGATTTATGCCGAAGCCTATAGCAATTCTATTGTGTCTCTTCAATCGGACACGGGGGCTTATGAAGGCCGTCAATATGCCGGGGCCATGATGTTCCCCCAGTGGTCTTCTCCGGCAGTAGCCGGACAAACCGCTTATGTTCCTCGCTTTGACGGGGGTCTTTACGCCATTGATACCGAGAAAGGCGATCTGCGCTGGCAGCTGTATCTGGGGATTCCCGAAAATGTTTCCAGAACGTTGCCCGTGGCGCTCAAAAATGCGCGCTACGGCATGTGGAAACCCCGCGGAGGTGACGCCATTTACAACTCTCCTGCCATTGATCATGATGGAGCCATTTTTATTGCAGCGGCGGGCTATTTGTACTGTATTGAACAGTCAAAGTAAGCAATAAATCAGTCCTGGCTTTTGGCAAAGGCCTGGCTAAATTTGGCCACCATCTCATCCAGACTTTCTACCAGGATATGGGTCTGACCGATGGTGGTCATAAATCCCTGCTCGTTGTAAAAGCGGGGCACCAGATGCAAATGCAGGTGCGGAATGCTTCCTCCTCCTGCTCGGCCCAGATTATAACCCACGTTAAAACCCTGGGCCGGGTACAGTTGTTCAATCACTTTAAGGGTGCGATTTTGTAAATGATGCAGAGCAAGAGCTTCTTCATCGGTGAGCGCTGTGGGAGTTTCAATGTGTCGCAACGGCACAATCATCAGGTGGCCGGGATTATAAGGGTAGAGGTTAAGTGACACCAGAAAGTGTGTGTTGCGGTACACTTCCAACTGGTCTACTTCCGGATGCTTATCTCGCACAGCACAGAGAATACAGTCCACATCAGGGCGTTTGCCCTGAACATAATCAAGTTTATTATGCGCTATCAAATGTTGTCTTTCCATCTGTTTAGCATAGCAGGTCACAAGGGCGTCTTATGCCTGTGAACCCGCAAAATCAGCGTGCCTATCTTATGGGCGGTATGGCTTTACTCTGCGTGGTAATCTATCTGGTGTTTTCTCCAGATCTACCTTCTCCGGAGCCCACGCCTGCGGCCTCTTCTCTCAATTTGACCTCCTCCCCCTCCCCCCTGACCACTCCCTCAGCCACAGTGGCATCAACGACAGTTCCTTCAGAGACCTCACATTCAGCAAGCTCATACTGGCAAGCAGGTATGCGCGTCTGGATTCACGGAGAACATATTCGTCTGCGCCAGACCCCTTCTTTAACCGGAAAAATCATTCGGGAAAGCAGCGCCGGAGAAAGTTATTATCTGACCGGAGCCCTCGAAGAAAGCGAAGACATTATCTGGGCAGAAATTGAGCTAAATCCCGGTCAAACCGCCTGGATAGGTACCCGATTTTTACGCGTTCAGGAGGCTACTGAGGCTGTTAAACCGCCCCCAAAGCCCACCCTTGCGCCCGTCGTAAATTTGCATCTACAGTCTCCCGCCCGCTGGCTCAGAGCAGACAATACCGTTCGCAGTCAGGTGGCCCTGGCTCTCGCCCGAGAGATCTTGCAGCAAGAACAAAAACCTTTTGAACCTCATCGGGCCGTAGAACTCAAAAATTGTATCGACGCTTCCGCCAGTGCGCCCGATCTGCAAACGCTCAAAGTGTATGAACTGGCGTCTACCTGCGCCATTGCTTTAGGCTGGGTGTAGCCGACGTTAACCGGGCTGTTTTTTCGGGTACAATGAGCAAAAACAAGGAATTCAACATGTCTGACTCTTTTCTCATTTTAGACGCGGCCCAAAAAAAGCCCGTTCCCCGTCCTCCCGTGTGGCTCATGCGCCAGGCCGGCCGCTATATGCCAGAGTTTCGTGCGATTCGCGCCAAAGTAGATTTTCTCACCCTGTGTGACACCCCGGATCTGGTGGTGGAAGTTTCCATGCAGCCCGTGGACCAGCTAGGCATTGACGGCGCCATTATTTTTTCCGATTTGCTTATTCCTTCCCGGGATATGGGCTCCGATCTGGAGTACATCAAAGGCACAGGTCCCGTTATTCATAATCCCATTCGCCACGCTGAAGATGTGAAAAACCTCAAACGTCCCGACCCTTCTGAAGCTTCTCCTTCGCTGGGTAAGGCCATCCAACTGCTCAAAAAAGAAGTAGAGCCCCGGGGCATTCCCGTTCTGGGCTTTACCGGCGCCCCCTGGACCACCGCCGCTTATATGGTAGAAGGAGGCGGCAGCCGCAACTATATTGAAATGAAGTCCATGATGTACAAAGATCCGGGGTTGTTTGATCAACTGCTGAATCATATTGCAGAGGTACTGGTGGACTATCTGGTGTATCAGGTGGAGTCGGGCGTACGATTGGTACAAATCTTCGACTCATGGGCGGGAGCACTTTCTGAAGCGGACTACCGCCGTTACGCCCTGCCCGCGACACAGAAGGTCATTCGGGACTTCAAGGCCCGTTGCCCCGAAACGCCTTTAACGCTCTATGTGGGCAATTCAGGACATATTCTGGAAGCCACCGCCGAAAGTGGAGCCGATATTTTAAGTCTGGACTGGCGCGTGGATCTCAATGATGCAATTTCTCGCGTGGGAGACAAAGTAAGTTTTCAGGGTAATATTGACCCGGTACGCTTATTTTCTACGATTGATGATGTAGAAGCTCAGGTACAGCAGTTACTGGAAAATACCCCCTTAAAAACAGGACATATTTTCAATCTGGGACACGGCATTTTACCCAAAACCCCCGTAGAAAATGTGAAACGCTTTGTGGACACCGTTCAGCGCTTTCGCTATAACTAGCGCTGATCCCGCCTAGCGGAGATGCTGAACCCGCTCTCGCACAGCTTCTAAATACACCGTTTTCTGACGGGTCTGAATATTAAAGGTCAGGGAAGCGGTGGTATTTCGGTTAATATTCGTATAGCTCAGCGTCTCGGCATCAAGCCACTTTATATCTGTAATTACACCGTCAAAAGCCTGAGAGCTTCGGGCGGTGTTTTGCTGAAGTTCAGCCAGCGTTCCCCACACCAATTTCCACTGCTGACCTTCTTGTTGGGCGTAAGCCAGTGTTTTTCCATCAGAAGAGAAAGCAGGGGCATGCTTGGGAAAACCGTTGCGGGTCAGTTGCGCCATTTTTTCGTTGGCCAGATTGAGGGTGTACACTTCGGGGCGCTCATCTCTTTCTGACAAAAACACCAGGAGCTTTCCCGCTGGATGCCACGCTGGTTCATAATCCGCCGCCCGGTGATGGGTCAAGCGTTGGGGCTCTTGTGAGGTATAGGGCTTCAAAAGGTACAGATTTTCATTGCGTTCGTGGCGCTCAGATACAAATACCAGGGATTGACCGTCCGGCGACCAGCGTGCAGACACATCGGGAAAAGGAGAATGGCTCACCGGACGCAAATTTCTGCCCTCGCGGTTCATTAAATACAAATTAAAACTGCCCTTGCGATCCGAAGAAAACACCACATCTCCTGTAATATTTGACACGTCCGGAAAACGCTCGTTGGCGGGGTATCGGGTCAGGTTTTCGGCAGGGGCTCCGACAGTTGCCTTGTAAATTTCCCAGTTGTTATGACTGAGTTTCGAAAAGTAGGTTTCCTGAGGCTTAGACTGGCAACCCTGTAGCAAAAAACCTGTACAAATTAGAGCCACGCATTTTGTGAATAGAGGCCTTTGGATCTTTGCAGAATCGCGGTATAATTGTAAAATGTCAAATACTCCCGTCATTTTATTGGTCGACGACGATCCTCGAATTGTGCAAATGATTCAGGATATTTTGATTTTATCTCATTATAAAACGCTTGTGGCTTACGATGGTACCACAGCCCTCAAACTGGTGGCTCAGATGCCTGTGGATCTGGCGATTTTAGATTTGCGTTTGCCAGACATATACGGCATGGATCTGATGCAGCAAATTCACGAGGTGCGCCCCACGCTGCCCTGTTTGTTTTTGACAGGTAGCGATACCGAAGCAGAAATTGTCAAAGGCCTTGAGCTGGGAGCAGAAGACTATATCACCAAACCCTTCCGCCCCCGGGAATTATTGACACGCATGAAAAAGGTGTTGTCACGACAAACGGAAGGGCAACAGTTGCCCACCGTCTTAAAACAAAAAAAGAAGTCCGGGCGATCTGTTAAGGGACTGGCTCTCGATGCAAAGGAGCGCACGGTACAGCTCCTTGAAGAACCTGTTGAACTCACCCGCATTGAGTTCGATTTGCTGTATTTGCTCATGAAAAATGAAAAAATGGTGCTGACCCGCCGTCAAATTTTAGATCATTTGTGGCCCGATGATCCTGATGTAAGCAACCGTGTGGTAGATACCCACATTAAACATTTGCGCCACAAACTGCGAGACGACCCCCGCAAACCCACGTTTATCAAAACGATCCGGGGTGTGGGCTACAGTTTTCGTCCCTGAAAACTTCACACAAACCACACAAACTTCACCCTGACCCCACACAGTTCACGCTGAGCACATAGAAACTCCCCGAAAGCTTCACCGAACTTTCCTATGCTAAAAGCATCAAGGATAAACGGTGGTGTTCGAACATGAAAAGCACAACAACGCAAAACTTCGGTTTACTGTTGGGTATGCTTTTGTGTTTTTGGATCAGCAGCTGTCAGCGTGAAATTGCGCCGGTAGCTCCTGACGTTGTCATGTCTCCTGAATTTCGCATTCAGAAGGCGAACACCACTTTTTCTTTGATATCACAACTCAAGGGCATTAACTATTACCCCCAAAATACCCCCTGGGAAAAGTTCTGGCCCGAGTATGATGCGGCAGTCATTGACAGAGATCTTGATAAAATCCGTGAACTGGGTTTTAACACGGTCAGAGTTTTTGTGTTCTATGAGCAATTTGGTGGAGAAAACGTCAAACCGGAAATGAAGGCCAAATTAGAGGCTTTCTTATCTCAGACCCAACAAAAATCTCTCAAAGTGGTGGTGACTCTGTTTGATCATTCACAACGTTATCACCCCCGTCATCTGGGTGCTGCACGTCGTCACGTGGAACATATCACACAGGGCCTGGAAAATCATGAGGCCATTGCCGCCTGGGATATTAAAAACGAGAGTGACCTGGACTATGCCCAACACGGTGCAAAGCGCGTCAAGTTCTGGCTGAGCCAGATGCAGCGTCATTTAAGAGCCCGGGTCAATCAACCCATTACCGCCAGTTATGCTAGAGCAGAGAACATGGGACCGGAAGTGACCACACTGGACTATCTGACGTTTCACTATTATGAAGACGAACGTCAGTTTGCCAGCACCGTTCAAAACCTGCGTCAGCGCTTTCCTGCACAACCGGTAGTACTCGGTGAGTTTGGGTATCATACCTGGGAAGAAAATCCTCTGGATCCCCACCCTGAAGCCCATCAGTACAATTATTATCAGGCCATTCTGGGAACGGCGCAGGAACTTGAACTGCACGGCATTATGGTGTGGAGCCTATATGATCACCCGGTGATTGAAAACAGCCTCGTACTGGGCACAGAATCTCATCAACAACATATGGGTCTTTTCGATCTTCAGGGCCAGCCCAAGTCAGGCGCTCTTGCTTTGCAGCAAGCAGCCCACGTCCTCGATGCGCAAACCGGTACCGCTGTAACCCTGGACACCCGTCAGCTCAAGCTGGTGGTCACAGCAAAAGCCCCGACCGCCGTTCACTTTCATATCCAACAACAAAAGCAGGTGTTAAAGAGCTTCACCTTTGAGGCAGCAGCAGGCGCTAATGTATACGCGCTAGAACTGTCTGCCAGCGAAGTTCGTCAATTGCTGCACCTGGAAGATCAGCTACAGATTCAGCCCGCTGGACAGCAGGCTGAATCACTGATTTTACGTCAGGACTAGACGAAAGCTGACTCAGACTAATTCCAGACCGTATCCAGAATATGCTTCATTTCTTTGGTGAGGTTGGCAGGGGCTTCGCTCCAGGTACCACTTTGTTCCATTAGCTTTTTGGCATACTTAATGGGACCTTCAGTGTCAATGCCGGACTTGTAGCCCTTGAGAGTTTCCATCACAAAGCGATTGGCGGCCTGACCGATTTCTCCGCCCTGACCGGCCAACTCCGTCATTTGCATCAGGACCAGTCCAGCCCGCTCGTCATTTTCCTCGGCAGCATCATTCATGAATTTCTGAATATTAAACCCGGGCACGAGCAAGGCGGAAGCCATTGACGCAAAGGACTCGTTGTCTGTGTCGTTCACCATAACGGCAGAGAGTTTATCCGCATGGCCTTCGTTCACCAGAAGGTTGGCCAGCTCCTGACGATTGGCGCTGGTACCCTTACTCCAGATTTCACCGACCATCAGATTCACTTTGGAATTTTCCATCAGCCCGCCCATCCAACTCTTATTATTGAGTTCTTTGCGCAATTCAGCCATAACGGTGGACATTTCCAGCTTGTTTTCGTCTTGTGTAGCGGGACCCATCGCGGGTGTTTCTGGTGCTGTAGGCTGTACCGGTTCCGCCTGGATAGAAGGTGTGGCTCCAAGGGTGCCCGCGGCCTGTACGGAGCCCGAAAAAGGCTGAGGCGCTGCTGCAGGCGTGATGGTGGGGGCAGTGCCCACCTGTCCGCCGAGCTCCTCAATGATTTTTTTAATGGCGGGCACTGAAGCGGGGTCCTGTTTTTCGGCTTCAGGCAGAATGCGGGTGTAAGCATTTTCTAAGGTGGCATTTTGCTCTGAAGACAGGGAAGCAATCAGCGCCTGACGGTGTTCCGTGTGCTCCTCAGCGCGAATGGCCCACATGAAATCAAAATGCGCTTCAGCAGGAGAGACCTGTATCACGCGAATCTTGTCTTCTAAGGACAGGGCGCCAAAGGTTTCATAATAGGATGGATCACCATTGGCCAGCGTTTGACCACTCTCTGCTTCCTGAGCCAGAGCCATCAGAATTTCTTGTGGTGTTTTCGTTTCTGAGGGCTGGGGCTCTGCAGGCTCTACTGGTTCTACAGGAGCGGGTTCAACGGACGGGGCAGGAGGTGTAGGTGCTACCGGTGCGGGTGGTTCCATTGCAGGTTCCACAGGTTCTTCCACGAGTTTAGGGGTTTCAACAGCCGGCTGCGGCGCAGGAGGTGTAGGCGCCACGGGCGCGGAAGGCTGAGGAACAGGTGCTGCAGGAGCCACAGCCTCTGGCGTCATTTGTTTTAAGAGGCCCACAAGACTGCTCATGGCGGTTTTCTGAGGCAGTGGAGCACCCTGGGTTTGTTCCAGAATCTGCTCCAACTCTTGAATGGCTTCCCGTCTTTGGGCTTCGGTCAGCTGACTTGCCAGAGTCTGCACTTCTTCAAGGGGTGCATTTTGATCGAGCAGGGTCACAAGCGCCCGGAGTTTATCCGCGGGAGAAAGCTGGGCGTAAGTCTGCGCATCAATACCTGTGGAAGATTGAGGTGCAGCGGGCTGTGACTGTACCTGAGGGTGAGGTGATGTGGTAATGGTTTCTTCAGCTGCAGGTGCCTGAGGCGTGTCGGGCGCAGGTGTACCCGGCGGGGGCGTTAAAGGTGCTGCGGGTGGCACCACGTCCGCGGGTGGAGTAGGTCCGTCTGCTTGCCCTGCCAGGCGCGCTTTTAACTCCTGGGCCTGTGCTGCGAGTTGTTGATCAAACAACTGCTGGTTGAGGTGGGATAAAATATCTTTTTGGGTGCGTTCAGTAGAACTATTCAAGTAGGTGTTCTGTGTATCTTCACCCCAACTTAACAGAGCGTTTAAACGCAGCTGAGCCACGGGTTGCTGAAGGTTTTGCATGGCCGCATAATCTGCTTCACCCAGTCCAAAAGGATTACCTGGCTGTCCGCCGATCCAGTAATCATCGGCCATTTTAAGAAACAAATCCCGTTGTTCTTCAGGCACGTTATTAAGGGCTTCCACCTGCTGATCCACGGGCATGGCCAGAAGATCTTGCAGGCTTTTTTCAGTGGCCAGAGGAATATCTGTGGCCGGGGTCGTGGGCGGTGTTACACCGTCTGTAGGTGCAGGCGCAGAGGGAGGTTCAGCAGCAGGAGGGGCACTCGGAGCCTGGGGCGACCAGTCTCCACCGTTCTCAACTGCTTTGCGCTGCGCCTGAGCTTCCTGCCAGTCTTGATGGGCCCGATCGTAAAGCTTGCGATTTTCGTACAGGGCTTGCTGGGCTTTTTCCACTTCTGCATTGGCGGCTCTGAGATCATCCAGAGAACTTCCTCCGCCCAGAAAACTCCAGAACCCGTGATCTTCTTTAAGCTCCGACCGCAAATTCTGCTGGGTTTTTTCCAGATCTTTAAGTTCCATTTCCATTCCGCGCAGCATCAGACGCATTTCGCGCTCACGGTCCGCAGGCGCACTGCCGCTGCTCAGTTCAGAGCGCACATTGCCAATGGCATTCTGCAGTTCGGTAATTTTGCCCTGATTTTGCTGGATTTTATTATCCGTTTCCAGCAGACGTTGCGCACTTTTAGAGCCAATGCGATTGGCAATGCGATCTCGTCTTTTTTGAGCCGCCTGCAATTTACTTTTCAAACCCCGATGGGTCTTTTGAATATTTTTAAACTGATCGTGTTTGGTCTTTTCGTTGGTGCTGGCCTGTTTATAATCAGAACGAACTCCGGTCACGTCCACAAAGGACACGGAGGTATTTGAGGTGCCCGTGGTTTCATAATCCAACTGGAGGCTGTGCTGAATATCTTTAACGGTAATATCGTCATCGTCATAGAGTCCGAGGTCGGGATCTTTAAGATCAAACGTGACGTTTTGTAACTGTTCAGCGTTAGCGGCGGTGGCCTGAATAAACGCTTTAACCTCTTTCACGCTAAGATCTTTGCCCCCCCAGCCCAGACCAATACCCCCCAGGAACCCCGACTTGCGATTCACGTATTTCTTAACAAATTTTTCAATGCCCTTGTCGCTCATATCGGTCAGGTAATGGCCGTCTACGTGAAAGCGTACGTTATTTTGCTCCAACGCACTCTTGGGAGAATTGAGCACGTGGGCAGGAATATTTCGGTTTTGTCCTGAAAGGCGAACGCTTGGCATGATTAGGGGCTCCAGTCATCGATTTATATATATATAGACACAAAGAAGCGGTGTCATGCTTATTCTGGCAGCGACACCGCTTAAAATTTTTTAAAATTCAGTTTAAAAAGAGTAGCTTTTCAGGCGCTCCTGTAGATAAGCGCGACCGTTTTGCACCACAGCCAGCGTTTTTTCAATTTCTTGTTCCAGGTGCAGAAACACCTGATCCGCAAATTGTTCGGTTTGATAACGCATGGCCAACAGATCCTGACGCTCACCAGCGGTATTTTCGACCACAGCGGGAGGGGTTTCAGTTAAAGCTGACGATTGTTCCATGGGATCCTCCAAAAGTTCAGGTTGCAGGTTTTCCATCTTAGCATGTTTTCCCTGCTGTGAAAAAACGGGGCGAAAGGTAATTTGAGTACTTGTATTGCCTTGCCAGGCTTCCACCTGTTCCTGATAATGCGACACCAGTTCGGCATCGTTAAGCCCGAGTAGGCGAGCATACTGACGAATATACCCGCAGGAATACACTGCCGCAGGGAGAGATTCTAAACGATCTTCTTCAAGGGCCTCTAAATAATGCTGCTTGATGAAGGTCTGAAGCGCAATTTCTTCTAAACTAAGCCCCTGCTGTAATCGGGCAGCCTGCAGGATTTCTCCGGTACTTTGATAAGCAGACAGACGGGGTTGTTCTAAGGCCGGGTCTGAGGTCGAGAATTCAACGGGGAGGGATTCTACAGAAGGTGCAGATAAAACTGGACTCAATTGCGTATCTCCATTCATCAGGTGGGTTCAATCGGGTTCGATGTGCGATACATCACACTGTGTATTGTATCACATTTCTTTTTATTGTCACCTGTTTGTCTGGGGCGCGTACTGCGGTTTCCAGCGGGTTAATTGCTCTATATCCAGAATCCAGATTTCCTGATTCACCCAGAGTATGTCTTTAAAGTTTTGGGTAAAGATACGCTGTAAGGAAGGGTCTTTCATGCCCACAGGAAATACGTAGAGCAGAGGTTGTTTTTTTGTGTTCACGGCCAGCACAAGTGCTTCAGTTCCGGCGGTAACAAACCAGTGGGTAACCGCTTCTTCTTTGAGATCGGCGGGCCAGTTGAGCATATTTTGAAAAATCCACTGCTGATCGTAACGCCAGTGTAAGAGCACTTTTTTCCCCAGTTTTTGATGATAGGCGGACACCAGCAAATCGCCTTCTGGCGACAGCTTAAGCAGTTTGAAATCATCGGCTCGCAGCTGAATTTTTTGCAGTCCGGGCAAACGCTCCCACAGCTCTCGCAAGTCACGAATTACCCACAGGGGCCACTGTTCCTGATCCAGTCCCACCAGCACGGCTTTCCCCCACATCCCGTGAACGTTGCCAGCCACAATGAGCACATCACTCTGCTGAGCAGAACCGTAAAAATCCTGAGCCGTATCAAAATGAGCGAGCGTCTGGTAACGCACGGGGGTTGTAAAGGGATTTACCCGATAGAGTACGTGCCGCTTGTCAGCGAGTTCCAGAATGTTAAACACGGGTAGAGAGCCACCGGGCAAACCAAAGCCCTGGTTTATCGCCTGAGACGACAACAAAAAGCCGCTTTGAAAGGGTTCTGGTTTCTGCTTCTCCCCCGATCGGGCAGCTCCCGTAAAAGCTTCTGCACTAAAGGTTCCCGCAAATGTCCCCGTACTCAGGCCCAGCATTCGTTTGGCGGGCAAACTGTTCTGTTTTTCCAGGCGACGTGGCAAAAGCAGATTCAAAAACTCTGCTTCCACCCACCCTTCACGACCACTGGGCTTATGCTGAACGCGCAGCCAGATGTCACTTTGGCGATAGAGCACAGACAGTGCTTCATCTTTTTGCAAAAAAAACAGAGGTACGCATTGCTTGACGGGTTCCTGACAGAGCGGCGTTCGCTGAGCGGCTCTGGCCTCTAAGGCTTGAGCACTCCCGCACCAAAGGAGCAGAAAAAATACGAGAACACTAGCTAATAAAGGCATCAAGCACGTCAATTTTTAGACGGGTAATATTGCTAATGAAGTGCTGAATATGTGGAATTTGCTGACGCTGTACCTGCTCTAGAACGTGTAAAGGCACCGTTTCTGCAGGGTTTAGCAAAAACACCACGCCTTTGGCCGTGTCCGCATTCATTTGCTCTGGGCTGTCTACCCAGTGGGCATCGTGCTTGTACTGGGCAAGATAATCCTTTAGCAATTCACCCCACTCCGCCTTTTTTTCAGCGCTGGTGCTGTACACGTAAATGGTGGGAAGAGCGGGAGCCTGTTCTGTAGGTCCCGGATCTTCAGGAAGATCGAGCACCGGTGCGTTATTTTGTAGAGCCACATCCGCCTCAGTGGGAGACTGCGCTTGTGGCTGCACGGGCGCTTCCGCGTTTAAATTCAGTTCAGAAAGTAGCGAAGAAATCTGGGCCACTTCCTCTGAAATCACCTGATCCAGATGAGGTTCGGCAGTGTGTTGCGCCGCTTGCTCCATCACCTGCTCTGTTTTTTGGGCCTGGAGTCGTTCAAGCTCTTCGGACTGCTTGAGTAACTCTCCCTCCTGCACAGAAATCTGATCCTGCAATCGATTCACTTCATCCGCTTTGGTGTGGGCCGCTTGCTTTTGTTCCGCCACCTCCTGTTGCAGCTGACGAATCTGGGCCTGGAGCTGTTCAATAATCGGCGAAGGCTCAGCAGAAGCAGAACTTTCCAACTCAGCAGAATGAACCGGGTCAGATTGTCCGAAAGACTGCACAAAGGTCAACAGCTGTTCTGCCTGTTCCTGGCGCTGACGGCTCTCTTGCTGAACCAGCTTCAGATGCTGCTGTTTCTCTGAGGTTTGCTGCTGAATATCTTGCCCCTGCCGGGTGAGATTCTCCAGCGCATTTTGTAAACTGGCGCGTTCTTCTTCCAAAGATTGCTTGCGAGCGGTATTTTGACGGAGTTCTTCTAAAAGCTCTTCTCTGGCTGATTTCAGTGTTTCCGATTCTTCACCGTAATTTTCCAGCTGGGCCAATAATTTTTCTTTGCGCTCTTGTTCAGCCACGGTATCTAGCAAAGCATCTTGTGTGGTCGCCAGCGTTTGCTCCTGATACTCAGATTTTGACTGAATGTGCTGGAGTTCTTGCTGCAAATCCTCAAGTTCTTGCTCAATGGGCTGCGCCATGGCTTCTGACTGTTGTGACTGGTGTACCAGCTGTTCGTGGGCAGCCTGAATATCTTTGAGGCCCTGAGCATACACCTGGAGCGTTTGCTGCTGATTTTGTATCTGCGCCCTCAGAGCGGCCATTTGTTGTTCGTGGCTTTGCTGTTGCGTTTCAGCGGTGGTGTTGAGTTCCGCAATTTGCTGTTCATACGTCTGCTGCTGCAGTTCGTAATTCTCTTGCTGGGTTTCAGCTTCTGTTTTGAGTTCATTGATCTGAGATTCAAATGCCTGCTGTTGCGTTTCCGCTTCCGTTTTCAGCTCAGCGATCTGTTGCTCATGGCTCTGTTGCCGCTCTTCTGCTTCAGCTTTGAGTTCATCAATTTTAGATTCGTAACGCTGCTGATGCTCCTCTGCCTCGGCTTTGAGTTCGGCCACCTGCTGCTCATGGCTTTGTTGCTGTGCTTCGAAAGCTTCTTCTTGCTCCTGGGCCGCGGTTTTTAGTTCTGTAATCTGAGCTTCGTAATTCTGCTGTTGGGTTTCGGACGCTGCGTTGAGTTCGGCAATCTGTTGTTCATAACTCTGATGCTGATTTTCAGCCTCAGTTTTGAGCGCATCGATTTGAGACGCATAACGCTGCTGATGCTCCTCAGCTTCGGCTTTAAGTTCGGCCACCTGCTGCTCGTGGCTATTTTGCTGCGCTTCTGCTTCGGCCTTTAACTCGGCCAGGTCTTTCTCTCTGGCTTCCACAGTTTCCGTTAGCTCATACAGGTCTGCTTCATAGCCTTTGTTTTCAGCTTCCAGAGACTGTATACGAGCTTCCTGTGTGGCCACCTGGGTCGTCAGAATCGCCATGGCAGCCACATGTTCTTTAGCCTCCGCTTCAAGGGTGGCAACGGTGTCCTGAGAAGACCGAAGTTCCGGGGCCAGCGTTTTTATGGCCGCCATCAAAGATTGGGTGTCAGTAGCAAGGGTGGCGGTTTCACTTTTTAGTGTTTCGAAAGCAGAACGGCTTTCAGCGGTGTGAGACTGCACCTGCTGATCATAATCTGCGTATCGCTGACTCAGGGTCTGATGGGCTGTTTTTTCAGTGTCGTATTCTGTTTGTAAAGCGGTGTGAGCCTGCTGAAGTTCCTCCTGCTGATTTTGCAGGTGTTGGTGCTCTTCTTCCAGTTGGGCAAGGGCATGCTTCTGTTCTTCTGACTGCTCCTGCCAACGCTTTTTATACGTATCAATTTCTGCATAAATCTGTTTGACACCGTCACCCAACTGCGCAAAACTCTCGTGAAGGGTGGACAATTCTAATTGGACGCTGTGCACCTGTTCCCGCTGCGCAGAACGCTGGGCGTAAATTTTTTCCAGTTGCTCCTGCTGGTGCTGATAGGAAGCGTAGGTGTCCTGCAGTTCCTGAGACTGGGATTGAAAGCGTTCTTCCAGGGCCTGAAAAGCACTGGCAGCTTCTTCATCCTGAGCATTGACCGCTTCCATTTGCTGTTGCACCAGACGCATTTCGGTGTTCAGCTGCCCAAAGTCCGTTTGCAAATGTTGGTAATTGCCTCCGAGCTGTCGCAATTCTTGCTGGAGTAAGGCCATCTGTTCTAAATACTGTTTCCAATCGCTGTGAAAACCGCCAAGAGCACTTTGCAATTGCTGCACTTGCTCAGACAGCGTGTGATTGTCGTGCTGCAGCGCACGGAACTCGTGTTCAAGGGACTGCTGTTTGGTGTCCAGGTAACTCTGTGTGCTGTTCCACTGATTCACCAGGGTTTCGCGACGCTCTTTGAGTTCCAAACATAACTTTGTGAGTGCCCGTATTTTCGTGCTTTCCATGAATTGCCGCCTCTTTTTGTTAGCTCTTGTACCTGTGCTGCGAGTAATAGTGCCGATATTGCACCTTTCCCTTCGCATTGACTACCATGACTTCCTGATTAATGCCCCGCTTAACCAGATGAGAAAAATCTACCATAAAAGCGCCCGATTGCAAAGCGTAGGCCTGCTTGATATCGGCGTCTTGAAGTTCTCCATAATGCCAGAGCATTTCACCGGTGGGTGATACTTCTATCAGTTTATCAGAGGCCACCCAGAGACTTCCGTTAGGGATGGGGGTGACAAAATTTAAAGCGGTCAACGGCGGCAGTTTTTTGTCGGGGTAAATCCACAGCAGCTTGCCTTTCTGATTCACTTTAAAAATACGACCGTTGCCCGCATCGGCAATGAGAAAACAACCCGGCTCCATGTGCTGAGCTGACACAGGCATAAATAATTCGGGTTTGATCAGCTGGTGTTGCAAACGCAGTTGAAAAGCCAGCTTGCCTTTAAATTTCCAGAGCGTCTTACCCGCTTTATTCACCAGCGTCACTTCCCGCCGTCCCGAATCGGTCATGAGCAACTGCTCCGGTTGAGAAACGTCCAGAAAAGAGATTTTAGACTG
>CAYFGW010000064.1:0-20520 GCA_964342365.1 uncultured Candidatus Sericytochromatia bacterium
GAATTGTATATTGCCAGCAATCCCAGTGCCATTGACGCCATTGCGGATCTTGTAGAATACGCTGAACCCAATTACCTACGCCATCTGGCGCTACCCGCACAATCACAATCTGCGCTGAATGCGCAATCGCTGTTTCAACGTCAGAGCACTCAGAACGCCGATCTCCCCGCCGCCAACAACTACATTGGTATTATTGACACCGGTGTTGATGAAGCCAACCCCGCGTTGCAGGGCCGCATTGTTACCGGTTTGAATACCCTCGGCTCTCATGACGTATACGACGATAACGGCCACGGCACTTATTTGGCAGGTATTGCGGTGGCTGAAGATGCCAGTCAGCAAATTGATGGTTTATTAGACAACGGCAAGGTACTCCCCATTAAGGCCCTGGATTCCAACGGCATTGGCACCGACTTTAGTATTGCAGAAGGCATTTACCTGGCCATTGAATACGGAGCCAAAGTGATTGTGCTGAGTGCCTCTGGCGCCAAGCAGGGACAGGCCCTCACCCAGGCTATCGATTTTGCCAATCAAAACAACGTACCCATCATTGTACCTGCCAGCAATCAGCTCAACGCCGCTTCCGCATTTCCCGCCAATTCACGGGGCGTTATTGCGGTCAACGCCGTAGACATGCGCGGTCAAAGTGTTGCGGCTTACGCTTCTCGTCCCGGTGGTCAGGTGCATATTAGTGCAGTGGCCCAGGGCATTCGCTCCACCTTGCCGACCCGTGGTTTCTCCATGCAGCGTCAGGGCGTTAAAGCCGGTGCAGGTCAAATGGAAACCCCCGCTGCTGCCGCCATGCAGGTGGCCGCTGCTGCAGCTTCTATCAAAACCACAAACCCCGGCATCAACTTATCCGGGTTATACCAGAAGCTGAGTGCCTCCACAGACGACCTCGGTCAGCGTGGCAAAGACAATCTCTACGGTAGTGGACGTCTTAACATTGCCCGGGTCAGAAGCGTTTCTGCCCAGCGTGCTCCGCAGCAGCAACATATGGCTCCTCAATATGCCCAGCGTGCGCCACAGCAATACGGTCAGTATCCTGCGCAAACCGGTTATCCGGTACAAAGCCAATACAACACTTACAACAACACCCAGCGTCGTTAATTGTACACGTACTTTGTTGGAGATATTCACGGTTGTTTCGATGAATATCTGGAATTAGAAGCCCGCATTCACAAACATGCCCACGAACACGGCAAACGAAGTTTAATTGTGTCCGTGGGCGATCTCATTGACCGGGGACCCGACTCAGCAGGGGTAGTCACCCATTTCTTAAACGGACAACAGCAGGGCACCCATGCGGCCATTATGGGCAATCATGAAATGATGCTTTTACAGGTGGTACAGCACTTTGCCCCCCAAAATTTTATAGAAGGACTTTGCCCCTGGCCCGTGGGTTTTTCCACCCTGACGGATTTGCACCAGAGAGGGGGAACCTGGGTGGGCGATCTGGATTTAGAACCCTACGCGCATCGCACGGCCCAGATGTGGTTATCTCAGGGTGGACAGCAGACCCTGATGAGCCTTGAACAAGATCCTTTTCGGTTTGACAGCTGGCGTTTGCCGGCCCACTGGTTAAAGTACCTTGTAGAGCTGCCTTTTTACTGGGAAGACGCCCACACCGTGGTGACCCATGCTCTGATCAGTCAGGGCAATTTAAACGCTTTGCGGAAATCGGAAGACGGGAAATGGCCGCTGGATGCGGAACACCGCACCCGTCTGGTAGAGGCTCACGACGAAGCGCTCTGGAATCGCAAGCTCCCTTCAGAACGTATGGATACCGCCAGAGAACATGTTTCGGGGCACACGCCGCTGCCTATTTTAAAGCGACACCATACCCATCATGCGGTACAGATTGACACCGGCTGTGTTTACGGGCAGCATTTAACGGCCTACTGTCCCGAATTGGGGGAGGCGCTGGTTGTTAAGGCACACCGGGCCTATGCCCGAATTTAAAGATTTTTGATCCGCTTTTGATGCGATTTATAGACGTTTTGTGATGAGATAAAGTTACAAGGAAGGTCTATTATGTCATCAATATCACGTCGCATCCCTTTACAAAAGCCCCGCCAGAAAAATCGTCTAAGAGATAAAATCAGGCGCAGAAAGCGCCACGGGCAGGTCACCGTGATTCAATCTCTGAGTTCTGTAGCAAAACGCAAGCCAGAACCTTCAGAAGCGGAAATTTTTCGTCATACTCAAAATATGGGAGAAAGTGCCTCTGTGCCTCACAGTGTTGGTGCACAGGTACAGCAAGGTCAGGAAAACGCACATGTAGTTAGCCATGACAGTCACAAGGCGGCCACCGACCACAGTCGCGATCATACTTTTCAGCACCTGTCTACAAACTTTTCATTAAATGCACGCACACCGTAACACACTGAAAATCAAAGGCATACTTTCCATCGTCATACTTTCCATGTGAATTCCATGTAAAAAGGCTCCCGATCTAAATCGGGAGCCTTTTTGCGATACGCTCTTAAAAAACGTCTTAGAACAACTGGTCCATAATCTGACGTTTGGTGAAATCAGAACTGATGTGCTGGCTCACAGTATCCATGAGAAACGCTTTGGCATCGTGTCCAAGATTCTGGGTGCGGATAATTTTAGTGAACGCTTGGGATTTGCTGAAATCATCGCCAAGGGTAGACGCGGTGATAATAGCGGAACGCTGAGCGCGGGGAGACAATTCCTGAGAATTGAGCACTTTGTCGAGCACCTGTCCTGCGTTGAAGCTGTTCAGCTCGCGGGCCGCTTTCATGATTTTAACGGCGCCTTCCTGGTGTAAGTCGCTGCGTCCGGCTAACTTGCTTAAAAGGTTGTGCTGGGTAAAGTCATCACCAATATGTTTCATGGTGGCGTCGACTAACATGACCTGATCCTGTGGGCTCAGTTCGCGCTCACGAACGAGTTGGCCAAGTAACTGGCCCTTTTCAAAGCTGCTGGACATGGAATCAAGCATTCTCAGCTTCAGGCTCACTTCGGTATGGCGGGGACGGCTGGGCTGATCGAAGGGGTCGTTGTTAAAGGGATCACGACCCACAGCAGGCTGTTGGGGGCGGCTGAAGGGATCGTCATTGAAGGGGTTACGGCCAGTGGCAGGCTGAGAAGGACGCTGGAAAGGATCGTTGTTAAAGGGATCACGACCGGTGGCGGGCTGTGAAGGCTGTGAAAAGGGGTCACGGCTTACCTGACGAGATTCGCCCACGGCGAGGTGTCCAGACATTAAGGCTGCAGCCAGTTCTTTACGGCTCACCTTGTTATCACCGTTGACGTCCGCCACACGCTTATTGGCATCAGAGAAGGTAAAGTCACTTTTGGAGACCCAGGCATCGCTAATCCACTCGGCCACGGGGCGATCAAAGTTTTCGTTGCGCTTGGAAAAGTACTCGGCAAATTTATTGGCGGTGGCTTCGCCCATGCCTTTCATAAACACATCGCCGTTCTCCAGGGCGTTGGCAAATTCGCGGGTTCCTACCACACCGTTTTGATTGCCGATCTTATTGTGGGTATTGCTGCCAAAATTGGCTTCCTGGGCGTCAATTTTGTGGTTGCCGTTGGTGTCCATGGCACGGGCCAGGGCCATGTAGTCTGCTTTGTTTAATCCGGTAATAGATCCCATAATTTAATTCCTCTACGCAATTTGATATTTGATTACTCTCGATACTTTTATTATGGGGCATAAAGCGTAAAATATTCTTATGCTTAAGTTAAGTAAATGGAAAAAAATGTTTAATTCGGGAAGAAGGCAAACTTAACCTCTGGCGGTTATTCTAGCCCTGAGCGTAGTTTTTACTGAACATGGCGGAGTTTTTATCGTTTTCCCGTACTTCCACTTCAATACATTGCACCCGCTGCTGTGTAGCCTGCTGAACCATTTCGTTGACCTTTTCGTACAAAAAGGCGGCGGTACCTTCCATACTGCAATTGGGCATAATTTTCAAACGACAGGCTCCCTTTGCCTCGAGGGCTTCAAAATCAGGAATGAGCGGATCATCATGATTCAGCAAAAGGGTGTGGTCAAACCACTCGTCTAAAAAAGCCTTCAGGGGTTTTAAGGCCCCAAAATCCATCACAAAGCCGTTTTGGTCTCGCTCTTCACAGGCAAAGGTAAAATGAAAGCTGCGAGAGTAGCCGTGAATATGGGCGCAGTGCCCCTTGTGTCTCCACTGTCGGTGAGAGCAGGGGTAATTGTAATAGGATTTGGTGGAACGATAATACTGGTGCATAAGTTATATGCTAACCGACCCAAAAGCCAAACGAAAAGCATATACTTAAAAGCATGTTCTCTGTAAGCGGGCTTCAGGCCATGTTATTGGCCACTTTATTTTTTTCGGGCATGAATGTGTGCGTCAAAATGCTACCCCGCATCCCCACCCACGAAATTGTGTTTTTTCGCGCTGTGGGTATGGGTTTGATTTGCTGGTGGGCCCTGCAACGGGCTGAGATCTCTCTTCGTGGAGAGCATCCCCGGGATCTTTTTTTAAGGGGATTCTTTGGGACCGGCGGCCTGGTTGCCTATTTTTTTACGCTCAAACATATCGGCTTTGCTCCGGCAGTGACCTTGCAGTACCTGAACCCCATTTTTTCCAGCGTGCTGGCTATTTTTATTCTGCAAGAACGGGTGCTGTGGTTTCAATGGCTTTTTTTTGGATTATCGTGCATGGGAGTCTGGCTGGTGAAAGGTTTTAGTAGTCAGATTGCGCCGCTGTATTTGTTTACCGGCGTGCTGTCCGCTTTCTTTGCCGGCCTGGCTTATAACTACGTGCGTAAGCTCAGGGGCAGAGATCATCCGCTGGTGGTGGTCTTTTATTTTTCCTGCGTCACTCTGGTGTGCGTTGGCCCTTACACGCTCTTTCACTGGATCTGGCCCACGTTAACAGAATGGGCATTGCTGGGACTCATCGGGGCCCTGACCTATGTTGCTCAGGTGTTGATGACACGGGCTTATCAGTCAGAGCGCATGTCTATTGTGTCCAATCTGAACTATCTGGGGTTGGTATACGCCCTGCTACTGGGGTACTTTGTTTTTCATGAATCGGTCTCATGGGTGGCCTTGAGTGGCATGCTTCTCATTGTGTGCGGGGTGATTCTGGGCAGTCACAAAAAAATTCACCGCAGGTTAACCCGCCAGAGGTCAGTAGACATTTTTCAGGAGTGATCGTGGTGAGCGGGTTTATTGGTGGGGCGAGCTTCCACTTCCATCCCAAACAGGAGCGTTTCTGCTGTACCACTCTCCGGTGTTACCGTTACTTCCATTTCCCAGTATCCTGCCATATGGTACAGCAGCCCACGCACTTCATACTGTCCGTTCCCCAGCGATACCACTTCAGGCGTGGACTGCATACCGTGGTTGTGTTCTGGCATATCTGCATCCACACGTACCTGCACCGTTTTCTCCGGCGGGCGGGTGGTACTCAGGTTTTGAAGGTTCAGCGTGACGCGAAAGTGCTCGTTTAAGGGAATGGGATCCTGCTGGGGCTGATAACTCACCCGATAGGTGGCGCTGGTTTGAGTCCGCAGCATGCGTTCCGGGGGCACGTTGCGCACACCATGATTCATATCTTGCATAGGGGTAGCGGAATTTTCGGGGGATTGGGTTTGCGTTTCTTCTTGCGCCGGGCAGCCTGTGAGCAAGACCGTGAGCGTGATGAGCGTGAGCGCGGAACGGGAATAGAAAAATAAGGTATGCATAAATTTGCCTTCAATTGACCCCGCGCCGAAACAAGAGCGCGGGAAAGGTCAGTAAAAAAATTTTAAAGTCAAAGCCAAAAGACATGGCCTTTACATAGTCTAAATCAAGGTTCAATTTGGAGGGAATATCTAATTCGTCTCTTCCGTTCACCTGAGCCCAACCGCTAATGCCCGGCTTCACCTTGAAAACCCCTCGCTGGCGTTCGGTATATTCTTTTACAAGGGAAGGCACCTCCGGGCGTGGCCCGATAAAGCTCATTTCGCCTTTGAGAATATTGAGCAATTGGGGGAGCTCGTCAATACTGCTGTGGCGCAAGAATTTTCCCAGTGGGGTAATGCGAGGATCGTTGGTCTCCGTGAGGACGGGCCCGATTTTGGCGGCATTATTGACCATGGTGCGAAATTTAAAAATGCGAAAAGGGACTTCATGTTGTCCCACACGGGTTTGTAAAAATAGCGGGCTGCCGGGGCTCTCTATACGAATACACAGGGCCACGAACAGCAAGAATGGACTCAGCGCTATCAGTAACACCAGCGCAAAAATCGTATCCAGGCAACGTTTGATCATCGGGTACATGGTTCTCAGTATAAAACAAATGGACATATCGGGTACAATACATAATATGTGTGAGCCAAACATTATTCTTGATTCCGAAAGTTTTACATTAAACCCTTTGCTCACCGCTCTGCTGGATACCACCCACCAGGGAGTTTGTGTGGTAGATGCACAGGGAAATATTACTCTGTCTAACGAACAGCTAATTGGCTGGACCGGACAATTGCGCTTACAGTATCTCCAGCAGCTTTTTCCCGATCCCCATGAATTGATTCAGTTAAATCGGGCCCTGAGTAACACCCGTTATAAACGGGGAAGTCTGCGTCTGAATCTGGGTGCTACCCACGGTGGCAGCATGCCTGTAGATGTACGAATACAGGCTTTTGTACATCAAGATGTGCCGTATCACGTGCTGTTAATTTCCGACTTGCGTAAAGACCTTCAGTGGGAATCCACTCTGTCTTCGGCCCAACATCAACACGTTAGCTTACTGAATGCGGTGTCCACGGCGGTGGCCATTGTGCGGGTAGATACTGGAGAGGTTTTACAAAAGAATGAATCTTTTGGTCAGTGGTACGGTGCTCCCGGTCAGGGACTGGTATCTGACCCCATTGACAGCTTTTTTGTAGAGTCTCAGACCTGGCCTAAAATTTGCAGTCGCTTGCAGCGACAACCGGCCAGTACTGAAATGACCGCCGGGGTCTACAATCCCGATCGGACTCCGGGCTGGGCCAGGATTTCAGCGCAGCCGCTGCACTTTGATGGTTTTCCCTGTGTGTTGTTGAGTTTTGAAGATGTGACTGAATTTGAGCAAACCCGTAAAGCATTAAAGGTGGCTAATAAGCTGCTGAATGCCGTGGTCACTACTCAGGCTCAGTATGTGAGCGATATTGACAGTGATAGTCTATTCCAGCACGTTTTGCAGCACGTTTTTGAACTCACCTTTTGCCGTTTTGGTTTTATCGCCACTATTAACCCCCGCAACGCTACGCAGATTTATGTGCACGCCTTTGATAACAAGGACTGGAATGTGGACACCACACTGGATTATGTGAAGCATCGTATGGAACAAGATTTTAATACCTGGTACAGCGAGCAAAATCCTTTTTTTGATTCTCTTTATCACGGTACGTTTCGCACCTTTAGAGAAAGTCGGGGTGTTTTGCCCTTTCCCTGGTTAAAAAACTTCGCCAGTGTGGCCTTGTTTTCCGGCGGAACAAAAGTAGGCATGCTGGGAATTGGCAACTATCCTCAGGTCAAAAAATCCATGGACGCTCAGGTGTTTACCCGCATCAACCCCCTGCTGGTGACTCTGGGGAATACCATCAAGGCCTGGAACAGCGATCAGGCTCTGAAACAGGCCCAGCAAGAACGCATCAAAAAACAAAGAGAAGCAGAAAATCTGTATACGGACCTGCAAGACCTGATTGATCACGCGGCCGCCCCCATTTTCTGCGTCAACACCCAGTTTATGATCAATCACTGGAATCATAGCGCCAAACGCCTGAGCGGTATTTCCCATGAAGGCGTGCAAGAAAAGCCCCTGATTTACCAATGGGTGGACAAGAACGATCATCATATACTGGATTATGCGCTACAGCGGGTTTTTCAAAACGAGACGGTGAGTGACTTAAAGCTGCTTTTTCGGACCCCCGAAGGCAGTGAGCAAATTTTGTGTAGTTTTACGCCCCGTCACGATGAACACGGAAAAATCGTGGGAGCCTGGGGCATTACCCAGAATATTATGGCCCTGGCAGATTACCAGAAGCGCCTTGAGGCAGAAGTCAAATCTAAAACCGCTGAACTCAGACAGTTGGTGTATACCCACGAACAAACCCTGAGAGAGCATAAGCAAAGCCGAGAACAACAGGCCGAACATCATCAGCTTCAGGATCGTTTCTCGGCCCTGGCCTCTCACGAGTTTCGCGGGCCTCTCTCAGCAATTCTGATGACCGTAGAAAATCTGGAAAATCATTTTGCCGACTTCGACCGCGAGGGAATTTTACATAAAATTCAGCGTATTCGTGAGCGTTCTGAGCAATTGCACGATCAGGCCCACGATATTTTATTGCTCACACAACTGGACTCAGATACCGTGCGCTTTCATCCGGTCAGAACAGATGTAGAAGCTTTTTGTCTGGAACTGGCAGAAGAAGTGATGCTTCATACGCGACATACCCATGCCATTGAAGTGCACCTGAGTGAATGTGAGGCCCTGATAGATACCCAATTGATGACGCTAACGCTGTCCAATTTATTGGAAAATGCCGTTAAATACTCCCCCGATGCCCGTCAGGTCCATTTACACATGTCCTGCGACGATTCTACCTTGACCTTCAGGGTCTGTGATACGGGCGTGGGTATCCTGCCTGAGGAGCGAGAGGAAATCTTTAAACCTTTTTATCGCTCCAAACGTGTGAGCCAAAAGACCCGGGGCAGTGGCCTGGGGTTAGAAATTGTGCGTCGTTCTCTTGAATTGCACGGGGGTAGCATTACGCTATTGTCTGAACCGGCCGCTGATTACACCACCTGCTTTGTGGTGGAAATTCCTTACAGGAGTCCCTGATGTACCCTATTTTACTGGTCGAAGATCAGGCGGATTTACGGGAGGAAATCGCTGACGTGCTGCAGTACGAAGGTTTTCAGTGTCATGCGGTGGCTGACCTGACCGCTGCCAGAGATTATCTGGACCATCACCCCGTATCGTTGATTGTGTGCTCGCTCATGTTTCCTGAGGACAACGGCATGAATTTGCTGCATCACGTGAGAGAAAATCACCTTTGGGACGCCGTTCCCTTTTTGTTTTTGACGGGTCGGGTACAAATTGACGTGCTGCGAGAAGCCATGGACGCAGGGGCTGACGATTATTTACTCAAACCCATTCGTAGCCGCGATCTGGTGCGGGCTATTCGTGCCCGTTTAAAACGTGCAGAACGCATGAAAAGCGTGGGCCTTAAGCAGTTCATGCAGCAGCGTGAGGTGCTTTTACATTATTTTCCTCACGAAGTTTATACGCCGCTCAATGTGTCTCTCGGGGTTAGCCGTTTGATTAAAAAAGAACGTTATAACATGCCGCCCCACGAACTGGAGAAATGGGCCACTATGATCACCGATAACAACACGCGCCTGTACCACCTCATGGAAAATCAGCTGATGTTTTTGGAGAGTAATTTAACGGACCTCTCCACGCATATGACACGCAATGTGCTAGAACTCTTGCCAGAAGTAGAGCGCCTGGCCCGGGAACGGGCAGAATATTACCGCCGTGAAGCAGACTTACAACTCAAACTGAATCCGGCTGAGTATCCCATGCGCACCAAGCACTTTCAAATTATTGTGCGAGCGCTGGTGGACAATGCCTTTAAGTTTTCTGAACCCGGTGATCCGGTGGTGGTGGGTTTGCAACAGCAGCAACGTGAGGTGTATTTTGACGTTACCGATGCGGGGGTGGGTATGTCAAAAACGCAGATTGAGAATATTCACGCTTATCAGCAGTTTACCCGTCAGTATAACGAGCAACAGGGCATTGGACTGGGACTTGAACTGTGTCGCCGTCTGCTGGCAGTCGTACACGGAAAAATGACCATTGAAAGCGTGGAAAACCGCTACACCCATGTGCAGGTGTGTTTGAAATAGTGCTAATCTGAACGTACCAATCCAAAAGGAAATAAGCAATGGATAAATCAGTGAAAGAAGCCGGTCTGGCACTGGAGCAGGCGGGTCTTAAAGACGGCATGACGCTTCTGGTGGGCGGATTTGGCCTGTGTGGTATTCCTGAGCACCTGATTCTCGCCCTTCGTGATTCAGGCGTCAAAGATTTAACGGTGGTGAGCAATAATGCTGGCGTGGACGACTTTGGTCTGGGTCTGCTCTTGCAAACCCGCCAGATCAAAAAAATGGTGTCCAGTTATGTGGGTGAAAACAAATTGTTCGAGCAATTGTTTTTGAGTGGCGAACTGGAACTGGAGTTTGCGCCACAGGGTACTCTGGCCGAGCGTATTCGCGCTGGTGGTGCGGGTCTGGGCGGTTTTTATACCCCTACAGGTTACGGAACGCCCGTGGCAGAAGGCAAAGAAACCCGCGAAATCGACGGCAAAATGTATGTGTTCGAAGCTCCCATCAGAGGAGATATTGCTCTGGTGAAAGCACATACCGGAGATCGCCACGGCAATTTGATCTACAGCAAAACCGCTCGCAACTTTAACGCTCCCATGGCCACCGCGGCCCGTTATACCGTCGCTGAGGTGGAGCATCTGACAGAAGTGGGTGAACTCCAGCCTGATCAGATTCACACCCCCAGTATTTTTGTGAACGCAATTATGAAAGGAACGCACTATGAAAAGCGGATCGAGCAGAGAACTACTCGCTAAACGGGCGGCTGAAGAACTTAAAGACGGCTATTATGTGAATCTGGGTATCGGAATTCCCACCCTGGTGGCCAATTATGTGCCCGAGGGCATGACGGTGATTCTCCACTCTGAGAACGGCCTGCTGGGTATTGGTCCTTTTCCTGAAGAAAACGATGTGGATGCGGATCTGATTAACGCAGGTAAACAAACCGTGACCGCTATTGAAGGTGCGAGCTTTTTTGACAGTGCCGCTTCTTTTGCCATGATTCGTGGTGGCCACATTGACCTGGCTATTCTGGGCGCGCTGGAAGTGTCTCAGGAAGGTGACATTGCCAACTGGATGGTGCCCGGCAAGATGGTCAAGGGCATGGGCGGTGCCATGGACCTGGTGGCGGGAGCCAAGCGCGTGATTGCGGTGATGACCCACACCAACAAAAATGGTTCAGCCAAGTTGTTAAAGGAATGCAAATTGCCCCTGACCGGCAAGCGCTGTATTGACATGGTCATTACGGAAAAAGGCGTTTTTGACATTGACAAGGACAATGGCAAAATGACCCTCATTGAGCTGGTGGGGGACACCACGCTTGAAGAGATTGCCGAGCTGACTGAGGCTGAATATGCCGTGGCAGAGGGACTTTAGTCACCCTTACACCGATCACAGTTGCCACAGGGCTCTGTGAGGGGTTCATTGCCAAAAGCGGTATATAAAAACTGACGACGACAGGCCCTGCTGCGCAAATAGCGTTGCAGGGTTTTGTGCTGCTGTTGCTGCCGGGTAAATAACACCCGCTGGTTTTCTAGCAATTGCTTGCGTAGTTCTGAAGAAAAAGTGTGCAGACGCCGGACGTGCTGATGCTCAAAAGCAATTTCTCCTGACAGCATCAGCGGCAGCAAGAGACCGTTGAGAGTATTTATAGAGATGCCATAACGGTGCAAGAAAGCGGGGATACTCCAGCGTTCGTGATGGAGCAATTGCTGGGCGATTAAGCGCGCGGCTTCGGGGTCAGGGGGCGTAGGCTTTACGCTTTCCCCGCGCAGGCGCAGCAAAACACCTGAGGCCTCCACCTGACGATTGCGGCCGGCTCGCCCCACTTCCTGTACATAAGCGGAGAGCGACTCGGGAGCCTGCCAGTGAATCACTCGCTGAATATCGCCAATGTCTATGCCCATGCCAAAAGCTTTGGTAGCCACCAGATACTGGTGTTCACCTGTGGGAAGGGGTCGGGCAAAATTCTCCAGAATGCGCTCTCGCTCCCGCGCGGATTTTCCTGCGTGAAAAACGGTTGTCTTCAGGCCGCTTTTTTGCATGCGCTGTGCCAGGATTTCACACGCTGTGCGGGTGTTGGCGTAAATCAGAGTTTTGGGCAAAAGGGCCTGGATTAAGGCCCGGTACTTGCCGCGGGGTGTCCACAGGTTTTGCACAGACAAATGAATAAAGGGCTGAATGGGAATCCCGCGTATGGTGTAGGCCGCTTGCAGGTTTAAAAGTGAGGCAATGTCTTTGGCCACTTCTACAGGAGCCGTGGCGGTAAAGGCCGCTACCACGGGCCGGACGTTCTGTGCAAAAACGGGGGCTAAAGCCTGGGTTATCTGGCGATAGGCGGGTCGAAAATCGTGGCCCCACTGGCTGATACAGTGAGCTTCATCAATCACGATGAGTCCCGGCGGATGGTCCCGTAAAAAATGCTGTAAGGTGGTGTTTTGTAATTGTTCTGGAGACAAATAGACAAAGGCTGACTGTGCCCGTGCCTGCTTCAGCAACTGCTGACGTTCGTGAGATTTCAGCCCGCCGCGCAAATGAAACACGGGCAGACCGCGGTGTCGGAGTTGACGCACCTGATCCTGCATGAGGGCGATGAGCGGCGAAATCACCAATGTGATGCCGGGCAGCAAGAGCCCGCCCAGTTGAAAACAGAGGGACTTTCCTTCTCCTGTGGGGAGCAGGGCCAGTACGTCTTGCCGGTTGGCGATGGCTTTCACCACGCCTGGCTGGGCGCCGCGCAGGGAAAATTCGGGGCCCCAGTAACGCTTTAGCAGGTCCTGGATGCGGGGCTCTACATGCTCTGGCCGTTCCATAAGAGGTATTGTACCCTGAGAAAATGTCAACAGATTCTCTCAGCGCGCGTATGAAAGCTTACGAACACGATCTGACCTATCGTTTTTCGGCGGGTTTGCCCGTGATTTTGCGATTGGACGGACGTGGGTTTAGCCGCTGGATAACGGGCTTAAAGCGTCCTTTTGACGAACGTTTGGCACAGATGATGCAGGCCACGACCCGGTATCTGGTTCAAACCACCGGCGCGGTGTGTGGATACACCCAGTCTGACGAAATTTCGTTGATTCTTTACAGTACGTCTGAGCGCCAGCCCATTTATTTTGACGGCAAACGAGAAAAGATCACCTCTCTGACCGCCGTCGAAGCCTCCCTCTTTTTTGAGAAGCACAAGCAGACCGTGGATTTTCCTGAATTTCAGCAGCAAAAAACTGCTATGTTTGACTGCCGTAGTTTTCAGGTGCCGACTCCCACAGAGGCCATCAACTATCTGATCTGGCGAGAGCAGCATGCCGTCAAAAACAGTATTGCCACGGTGGCCCGACACTACTTTCCTCTGGAAGCCTTGTACCACAAAAGCGGCCTTCAAATGAAAGCCATGCTGCGGTCAAAAGAAGTGTGCTGGGAGCATTTTTCGCTGCATCATCGCTACGGATCTTATTTTCAGCGCCGGGCGTTTGAGCAAACCTTTTCAGAGGAAGAACGTCAGCACCTACCCCCACAACATCATGCCCGTACCCATCCGGCAGCCACCTATACGCGCTACCGTGTGGTGAATTTGAATCTGGAACGTTTACAGGATCTCCACAACGCTGAGTCCGTTATTTTTGAGAAGGGGGCTATTTGAACAGGCGTCTAAAAATTGAGGTTCAGGCCCAGAATAGGTTGTAAAGTCCACATGGGCTCACCATTGGCTGTAAAATACGCTCCACCCTGTAATCCCACGGTAGAAAACGTATTGCGCCCCACGGGAATATGTAACCCCACGTTGGCCAATACCCCCTGATAACCCTGATTTAAGCCATCGGTCACGCCCACACGATACAGGGGCGCATAGCGCAGACCGTAGTCAAACACGTAGCCTGCTCCCAGTCTGTGAAAATAGCCCAGACCGGCGTTGGCTCCCACAAAAACCGCTGAAAAATCCAGCGGGGCAAAGGTCTGGCCGCTCACGCCCAGGCTCAAATTGGGCAGCCAGGGGCGTATAGCAGGGATTTTCCCAATCGGAAAGTTATTGCTCACGTTGAGTCCCAGATTGGAACTGGCCCCGTTGCCCAGGAACACGGGGGCACTTACGCTCACCTGCCACCCGCGAAACACCGCGTGCCGGGATGAAATATTGACCTGGGCAAGGGCCTGAGCACTGGATAAAAACACCAGGCCCATAGCTGTTATGACGGTAAGGGCACGTGAACGGTAAATGATGTTATACCAGCGCTTCGTTGGGAATGGAATCGTAAATCATGACTTCAGAAGCCTGCCGTGAGGGATTGGCGACCCACTTGCGTTCTGCCACAGGTGCATCGGCAAGTTCTTGTTCTAGTAAATCAATCCAGGTACGAAAATACAGGAGCACATCGTCTTTCTGGTTGTGATTAAGAGATTTTTTACCGTTAGGCAAATGGGCCAGAATGCGGGGGTTGGAAAGGTTTTCAATGTCCTGAATATCTTCCAGTTGCAGTCCCACACCCAGCATGATTTCAATCACGCGATCAATTTCATAACCACTGCTGTCACAGTAATCTGCGGAATTGTCGGTCCAGTCCCCGCCTTTTTGCATGGCCCAGTAGTGAATCTGAGCTTTATCGTAGCCGGTAATGACTTGTGCCAGGTGACCGCAATTGCAGGCACCTGAGTGTCCCCACTGGTACTGATCTGAACTTTCGAGCATGGCAACGGTTTGTTGTAAGATATCAATCAATTTTACGCTGGCAATGGCCATAAGAGGGCTCCTTTTTAGACAAACTTTGGGCTTATTCTAGCACGGGCTAAAACTCTGATTCCACCCTATCAATTCTCTTTTCCCACTGCCCGCCGAGCGGAAATAAATCGCGGCCGATGTTGCAAATCCTGATGCAATTTCGCCTTTTGCCAGTGGGTCGTTTGAAACAGAGCCAAAGTTTCGCTGGCTAGCGGTGCATGAATTTCTAAAAAGATCGCTCCTCCGGGTTTTAGTATGCGTGCTTCACTGGCGAAATGCCGATAAAAATAGAGCGGATCGTTACCCTCAGGAAACAGGGCTGCGTGGGGCTCGTAATGACGCACCTCAGGGGCCAGGCTTTCCTTTTCGCTGAGGGGAATATACGGGGGGTTAGAGACAATGATGTCATAGGTTTGGGACAGGGCCTGCAAACCGTGCCCCTGAAAAAACTGAATCTCGGCACGATGCTTGTGGGCATTCTGACGGGCCACTGTTAGTGCTGATTCATGTAAGTCGGTGGCATCCACCTGCAGCCACGGACATTCGGTTTTTAAGGCAATCGCAATGGCTCCGCTGCCGGTGCCAATGTCTGCCACCTGTAAAGGCGTGTCGGGTTGTGTTTTGCAGTGATCGATAACAAGTTGCACCAGTTCTTCGGTTTCGGGACGGGGCGTGAGCACATGTTTATTGACCATTAACTCTACATAACGAAACGGCTGGGTTCCCAGAATATGCTGCAAGGGCTCGTGCTGTTGCCGCCGCTGGAGAGCTTCTTTTAAAAAACGCTGTTGCTCAGCGGTCAGAGCCGTGTCTGGTTGTAAACGCACAGCGTGAGAAGAAAAGCCAAGATGGTCAAGGAGCCAGCGGGTTTCTACTTCCGCTTCTTCTGAAACTTCTGCCAGGGCCTTTTGTAAAGTGGTCTGGGCCAGTTGGAGGGTTTGAAAATCCGGTAGGGTCGCCATCAATACAGGGTTACCATCAATAAAAGTGCTGGTGTAAAGCGGCCACGATCTGTGTGGCTGCGGTACCGTCTCCGTAGGGGTTAATCGCCCGACTCATGGCTTCGTAGGCTTTTTCGTCCCGCAGCAGATGCAGGGTGGTGTTTACCAGGGTGTCTACTTCAGTGCCCACCAGTTTGGCGGTACCGGCTTCCACGCCTTCAGGACGCTCGGTGGTTTCTCGCATGACCAACACGGGTTTGCCCAGGGCGGGGGCCTCTTCCTGTAATCCTCCAGAATCTGTGAGTAACAAGCGGCTGCGGCGCACGGTGTCCATTAAATTGACGTAATCCAGGGGCTCCACCAGATGAATACGGGGATGGTGCTCTAAGGTGGGAAACACCACGTCTCGCACCACGGGGTTTTTGTGGACGGGAAACACCATGTGTAGGTCCGGTTCCTGATCGCAAATGCTGAGCAGCGCCTGACAAATATTTTTTAGGGGCTGTCCCCAGTTTTCCCGGCGGTGGGCGGTCACCAGAATTTTGGGTGCATCTTCTGGAATCTGAAGTTCAGCGGGGTAGTTCACCTCAGGGAAGCGTTCATGGGTTTTTAAAAGGGCGTCGATGACCGTATTGCCTGTCATAAGAATGCGGCTTTGCGGAACACCCTCAGCTTGTAATGCTTTTGCTGCCCGGGGCGTGGGGGCAAAGTGTAAATGGGCCAACTGTCCAGTGACACGACGATTGATTTCCTCAGGGAAGGGGTCGTAAAATTCCGGGGTGCGCAGTCCGGCCTCCACGAGACCCACGGGGATTTTGAGATAGCTGGCTGCCAATGCTGTCATCATGACGGTGGTGGTGTCCCCCTGTACAAGCACCATATCCGGCGCTTCTTTTTGCAGCAGGGGTGAAATATGCTCCATGAGCCGGGCCGCCAGTTCTGCCAGGGTCTGGCGGTCTTTCATGAGATTTAAGTCCAGCTGGGGGGTAATTTCAAAGGTGTTTAAAAACATGTCCACCATTTCGCGGTGCTGGGCGGTGTTGAGGCAGCACAGGTGGAAGTCATCGCTGTTTTCTAAGGCTTTGATGACGGGATACATTTTGATAATTTCGGGGCGGGTTCCAAAAACCACCATAATTTTGGGGCGCATAATGTGTCCTTTTGCATAAGGTCGTGTGGGGGTATTATCGCACAGGGAGGTCGCACGGGGCATAAAACGGGGGACGTTCCGCCGCCTCATCCCTGAGGCTCTGTCACTGAACACAACGTACCGCTTTGCGCGTCCTGCGCGCGGCACGTTGTGGATCCCCCCTTATTCATGCCCCGTGCTTTACTGGCTTTGGGGAGCGGGCTTTGGGGGCTGGCTGTTTTTTGTGGTTTTCCAATAACAAATATTATTGAAGGTCATGTGGGGGAAAACATAAAATAATTCTTATATATCCAGTGATGATAACGGGACAATACCATCTAGAAATTCAGTAAACGATTCCGCAATTTTCAAAGGGTATTCAACATCCCCTTCGAAAACATAGTAATGGTGATCCCATATGTACATATGGCCACAATTGAGAGAGCCAATTCCCATAAGTAAATAGGTCCCTTGCGAATTATGGGTTAATGTTAAATAGTTTTTTATTTTTTCGGAGATTTTTCTTTCTTCATGCTCAGATTCAGGATAAGGTTCCATTTCTGGGTAATAGTTAGGATCAATTAAAGTAGATAAACTACCATTCATACTGATAGGATCTAAGCCTTCTAATTCAAAGTAGGTTTCATTACTACTCGAATCTTTAAAGGGAAAAGCTACACTAAAACCTCTTCTCGTAGACAATCCGTTTGTTTCTGAATAAAATAATTTGAAATCCTTTGGCAACATAATGTCATATTTTTTTTCAAATAAATTTAGTTCTTCAAATGTAACTGGTTTAACATATTCATAGAACGGTTTCCCTGCTAATTTTTCATTCAATTCGCTATTGAATGAAAAAAGATGTTTGTATTTTTCAATCATATTAAAAGTTCCTTGGGGGTGGATAATGAAGAAGGATATTGAACCCAGTATAGTGACTGTAGCTCAAAGTTCTATAACAATGAACGTTTTAAAAATTCAGTTCCATGTACCATGCTTTGAAAGCTTCGTATATCGCAAAGAGTACAAGTCCTGAAGCGATAGTGCCAAGGACCCAGGTTCCGTAGGGCTGTTGGCTCAGAGATTCTAAGGCTCCACCTATGCCCCGGGCCTGGCTACCGTCCTGACTCAGGGCTGCTTTGGCCAGAAAGAAGGCGATCACACAAAACACAACGCCTCTTGCCGATAATCCCATTTGTGCTGCGCGATTCAGAAGTTTCTGTTTGCTTCCGCTGAGCGCGTTGAGATTCAGGTGCTCTTTGTACTTGCCTTTGATGACTTTGTAAAACTGAAACATACCGGCCACTAAAATACCCATGGCCACAAGGCCCAGCACGAGCGAGCCCATGGGCAGATTCATGGCCTGTTCTGATTTACTGGCAGCAGAGCTACCGCCGCTCCCGTTAACGAGCAGTCTGGTGGTAGCCACGGCCAGGGCACTATAAGTCACTCCCCGTATGATAGACGCTCCCCTTTTTCCAAGGCCTTTTATGTCGTTAGATTCACTGTCGGTATTGTAAAATCCCTGAATCATGCGCCAGAGCGCGTATCCCAGAAATCCTACAATGAGTGCTGCCAGTAAAAATTGACCAAAGGGTTGTCCCGCAAGGGTTTTCAGAGCACCACTTTTGCCCTGGATCTGTCCACCGGCACTGAGGGCCACCTGTAAAGCCAGCCCGCCAATGGTGCCATATACAACGGCTTTTGAGGCCATGCCTGTACGGGCCAAAAGTTCAATTTTGCGGTGATGTTCCTGAATCCATGTGTCTTTCAAAATATATGCTCCTTTTACCCTTTATATTAGAATGGTAAAAGCAAAGATCGTGGTAAAACGCTATTAATTTTATATCGAAAGTACGCCAGAAATCATGAAATCCTTATCGGGTGTCTTAGAAGACCATTACACACATCTTGAGTGTTTGCATGAGGGCGCAAGCATTACCACTTACGCTGCACGGGACAACACTCATCAAGCCGTGATTATTAAAATGCTGGATTTGAAAAAAATGCGGGCCTGGAAGGTGCTTGAGCTGTTTGAGCGAGAAACCCAGGTGCTTAAAAACCTGTCTCATGCAGCGATTCCTGAATACGTTGACGCCTTCACCGCCATTTATGAAGGGGCAGAGTATTCCTGTCTCGTGCAGCGAAGAGTGGCCGGTCAAACCCTGGAGGCATGGATACAAAGCGGACATCGTTTCAATGAAGAAGATGTGGTGAGCATGGCCAAACAATTGCTCAATGTTTTGATGTATTTACACCAACTCAATCCCCCGGTGGTACATCGTGACATCAAGCCTGCCAATTTAATTTGGCACAACGGTCAGCTGTATCTGCTTGATTTTGGTGGCGTGCTCAAAAATCTGGGGCCGCAACAATCCACCATTGTGGGGACCTATGGCTATATGGCACCGGAACAATTTCAGGGCAAGGCGCGTATAGAAAGCGATCTCTACAGCACGGGCATGACCCTTGCTCATCTGATCAGTCACGTTCATCCTTCGGAGATGGGAACCCGAAGCCTTGCTGTGGACGTAAGTTCCTATGTGGCAAACTCTTCTTTGCGGGGATGGTTGCAGAAAATAACGCAATTTTTGCCAGAACATCGTTTTTCCACAGCTGAAATCGCTTTGAACGCTTTAGAAGAAAGCCTTGCTTCCACAGGGGATTCCCCCCGAATGTGGCTTTCTTTGCCCACACCTCCTCCGGCGCAGCCGGAAAAATATAGCCTGGAGCGTACTGACACGCACACTCGCCTGGTGGCTCACAGAAATCCCGTCAGCACCCAAACGGCCCTGAAGCTGGACCTGTTTATTACCCTGCCGGGATTAGCAGTTATGGGCCTTTTGAAGGTTGTTGGGTACAGTTGGTTGCAGGCGGCACTGCTGCCTTCTTTGGTGTGTTTGCCGCTGATTTTGTTCCTGTTTCTGGCCCATCATTATCAAAGGGTGACACTGGAGCGTACCCGTGACGGGATTCGACATACGCGACACCTGGGGTCTTTAAAACTGCGGGATGAAACGCTGGCCACTGAAGACGTGAATTTTCAGGTGTCCGCATTGGGAGCCAGTCAGCAAAGATTACCCACGGATCCGGATCGTCCGGCAGCACTGTTAATGGAAACCGATGCCGGAAAACTCCCCGTACATATGGGACTGTCTTTTGCCACTTATGCCTATATTATTCACGAACTGAATCAGGAACCGGTTGGTGATCAGACGGAAGCCGTTATGGATAGGGAAATGGATTAGGGTTTTTAACGATCGTTTATCAGGACATTTTCTGTTGTCAATAAAATAGTCTTTCCGCTTGCATCAACTAAACGTACAAGCAATCTATAGGGCGACGAACTTATATCCTTAAGTTTTCTGAGGCCAGCTAATCCACCATTGTTTTCTCCCCAGAAATAACCATCGTTTGAAATAATCATACGGTCTCTGTAGATAAGCCATGCTTTATCCAGTCGAATCGTTAATTCTGATTCGTTACTATTTTTTTTAAGGTGTTCAGGAAAACCTTCTCTGTGAGCTTGATCCAACTCTTTTATGATACCTCTTCCAATTTTCGCATTCTCATCCTTTCGACTAAAGGCAAACCAACTGGGATAGATGTTGTTGCATACAAAGACTTCTCCATTATGAAGATATTCGTTATTTTTAAAGTCTCGAATAGCAGGAGCTTTGAACTGAATAAACCAGTCATTTTTATATGAGCTATTTTTAGCCTGTTCCACAAGGCTTTGGACATCATCTGATAAAGGAACCCCTAACATCACATTCTCTGAGTAACAAGGACTAAAAAATAAGGATAGAGGTACATTTGACCTGTCCCCGGAAACTGCACCACCCAGAACTTTAGTTCTGGCTCACAGGCT
>CAYFGW010000065.1:0-20364 GCA_964342365.1 uncultured Candidatus Sericytochromatia bacterium
GATAGAGAAGTTTACATTAAGCCCCTGTCTTTACCCGAAAAACCTGTCAGCGCCTTTACGGACTATGACACCCTGAGTCGTCACCTGTGTGCAAAATTTCCGAAAACCTGGGATGTTAAGCAGGGACCCGAAGAGCTTGTGGTGACTTTACCTTACATTGACCTCACCCCTGAAGAAGAACGCTGGATAGCAAACTATACCAACCATCGCGGCAGCGTATGGCCCGGGGACACTGAAAGGGGTTGGGGTATCGCCCTGGAAAACAATAAATTGATTCTCAGAACGCCTGGTTTTGAAGCTGAAACCAGTGCGTTTTGGCTCCCTATTTGTACAATCATTGCCCTTTTTGCGTTGGTTTCTTCCCATAATATAAATGAAGACCTGTTTGGTATTGGAATGATGTTTAGCTTGTTTAGCATATTTGTCTTAGACTCGTTCAGGCAGCCTGTAATCAGTAATTGGGCCATTCTGCGGCCTCAAAAAATTAACGGTTCTACAGCTCATCTGGTGCCTCAGTGGCATAACGGAGCCCAACTGGTGATTGCCCCTTATGATTGTGGTACAAGTGCTCGCTTTGCGGGCGATGAAAAAACCATCGTCCATAACCAGCACTCCCTTTATCTGGTGCGGCAAAAGGTGGTGTTTTCAGAACCTAATGCCAGAACCGTTTACTTGCTCATTGCTTCTCAGAGCCCCTACGTGCCTGAGGAGGATCGTTATGCTCCGGTCTACAGCGTGCTGGCCTTTAATACCCTTGAAGAAATGGAAGCCATGGCCGTGATTTTACGCACCCTGAGAATTTCAAAGTAAGTTTTCAGGTTTCACCCTGCCGACCTTGCCAGTAGCGATGCAGTTGCCTGGCACAGGCTTCCAGGTCTTGTGGCAGGAGTTCGTGACCGTAGTATCTTTTGAGTAAAAGCACCTTGCGCTCAGCTAGTGTGGCTGTGGGGTTTTCGAACCGCAAGCTGCTTTCAGCAACTGTCTTAACATCTTCTATCATTTGCATGCCCAGTAAAATTCGCTTTTCTTCAGACATCCGCAGCATAATCTCTCTCTGTTTTTGTTGCAGATATTCAGGTGTATCACGCATCGAAAAGTCCAAAAGTTTGAAGGTTGAGTCGTATAATCCAATCGTGAATATATTCATGATCTAAAGGTTTTATAGCCAGCAAATGTTTCAAGTCCTCTTGTTGACGATCGCTCGATAGGGTTTGAATCCAGATTAGTTTTGAAAGAATAAGATCTTCAGGACTGACGATCCATGTCAGAAATCCGAAGCTCTCCGAACGTTGCCGCCGGGAAAATTCCTTCTGTCTAAAGGGTTCTGATTTGAGCACAATAAAATCAACTTTGTAACCGGTTTCAAAATCGATAATGTTAAACATGCCCGGTTGCTCCAGGGCCGATTGAATAGCGGGTTTGCTAAAATATGTGTCAGTTTCAGAAAATAAACTCAGAAAGTCTTGAAGTTGTTCAGGTCTCAGGGCAATGACAATATCTATATCACGGGTCATGCGGGGCACGGTATAGGCGTTCAGTGCTAAACTACCGGACAACATATAGTCTATCTGCTTTGTTTCCAGTTTCTGACAAATGGACTGTAAAAATTTGAGCATAGTTTAATTTTAAGGGCAAAACATGAACAAAACCAACAAAGAAAACGCGGTGGCGTTCTATGACTTAATGTTCAATCAGTGTCAACCTCGCCTGGCTATTGAAAAATATGTGGGTGCAACATACGTGCAGCATAATCCTGAGGTGGCAGACGGTAAAGAAGCTTTCATTGCTTATTTTGAACGGATGGCCAGAGAATACCCGGGAAAACGCGTTCATTTCAAGCGAGTAATTGCCGAAGAGAATATGGTGGTGCTGCATTGCCATCAGCAGTGGCCCGGAGACCATGATTATGCGGGCATAGACATTTTTCGCTTTGACGAAAACGGTAAAATTGTAGAGCACTGGGACGTGCTTCAGATTATTCCAGAGACGTCGGCCCACGACAATACGATGTTTTAAATCATGGACCACAATCGTTATACAGATGGTCAATACTTAGACAACAATCCCACCTGGCATGTGGAGGATTCTCGCTGGAAAAGTACCGAAGTACTCAAAATGCTGAACAGGCATCAACTTCAGCCCCACTCTGTGTGTGAAGTGGGTTGTGGTGCCGGAGAAATTCTGCGCCTGATGCAGGAAAATTTGCCAGACACCCGTTTTGAAGGCTGGGATATTTCTCCTCAGGCCATGGTGTTGGCGCAGGAGCGTTCCGGAGATCGTTTGCGTTTCGTGCACGGAGATTTTTTGCAAAGTGAGGACACGTACGAGCTGGTGATGGCGCTGGATGTATTTGAGCATGTGGAAGACTATCTGGGGTTTTTGCGGCAGCTGAACGGCCGTGGTCGCTACACGCTATTCCATATTCCGCTGGATTTATCGGTACAGGCGGTGGCCCGGGGGTTGCTCATGCGCTGGCGTGAAGATGTGGGGCATCTGCATTATTTTACCCGCGAACTGGCCCTGACCGCTCTCAAAGAAACGGGTTATGAGATCTTGGATGCTCAGTACACCACCTACGCCATTGACCGTCCGGCTCCCACTTTCAAGGCCCGACTGGCCCGCAAGCCACGACGCCTGGCTTTTTGCCTCGCTCCCCACTGGACAGCCCGCACCCTCGGCGGCTTTTGCTTAATGGTGCTCACACGCAGCAGCAAATAATAGTGGATCTACTTATCAGTGGCTGAAAATCCTGCTAACTTGTGGTAGTTCAATGAACGCAATCTATATGGTCTTAGAAAGATTCAAAAATGAAAAAGCTTTTACTGGTTTTCCTGGCGCTAGGTTCTCTCATGATTCTGAGTGCTTGTCCCGACGGTGGTGAAGGTGGCGAAGGTGCTGCCACCACGGAAAATATGAACAGTGGTGAAAACATGGATCACAACGGTGATCACAGTGAAGAGGGCGATAGCCACTAGGTTTTTTTGATAGCAAAAGTCGCTTGCGGTTCTTCATAACTGCAAGCGACTTTTTATTAGGAGCTATGTGACGGGGCTACGTGTTCAAATCCATTTTGCGAGAGAAGAACATCACCAGTGCCAGGACGCCAAAGAGTCCCAGACTGCCCATGAGTAAAGCATAGTCCTGCTGGTAAATAATGACGTAAATAAAGGTGTAGAGCGTGGTTAAAATTGTGCCCATGGCCGCCGTCAGGCGTCCGCTCTTTAAAAAGCCCGCAGCATAGGCGGTAATCAATCCCACGGTCATGACCGCGGCAATACCGTAGGCGGCATCGAAACCCAGGTGTTCTGAGATAGAGAGCAATAGGGTATAAAACACCGAGAGGGCAAAGCCCACCAGCAAATACTGAAGGGGGTGCACCATACGTCGGGTGAGTACCTCCACAAAGAAAAAGGTGAGAAAGGTCAGACCAATAAAAAACAGGGCATATTTTACGGAGCGTTCCACCTTGTGGTAATGATCCAGGGGTTCAATCAGATAGACCCCAAAAGCCGAGTCGTTCATGGTGTACTGTTTGCCTTCCCAGTGCTGGGGATAATTACGATTCAGGTGGAGTACTTTCCAACTGGCATTAAAGTCGTTTTCCAGCACTTCGCGGTCATCGGGCAAGAACGCCCCATCAAAGCTGGGACTGCCCCAGGGTGCCTGGAGTTTGACCTGTGTTTCTTTGCCCACGGGGGTGAAAAACAGGCGCTGATTGCCCTTTAACTTCACCGCCAGAGAAAAGGGAATCTTTTTTTGCAGGGCGTTACTTTGTAAGGGCGTCATCACGTGAACCCCTTTACTGTAGAGATCGTCAGTGACCGTACCGGGATCAAATATTTTTTTTGTACTGCCCCACTGCAGCTGAATCGACTCTTCAATCCCTCTGAGATCGCTCAGACCCATGGAGACAAAAGCCTGATCCCAGTGAATATTCTCAGGAGCCACGGTCATTTGCTTTAAGGGAGTGGTGTTAAATGCACCCGCAAGACTAATGTCACTGTTGTACACCACAATGTCATAAATGCCCCGGTGCAGTTTCTGGGGCTCCATCTGACCTTCTACATTGAGGGTGTCAGGGAGCAGATGCATAAAGTGACGGCTTTTGATGACTTTTTTGTTGTCGTTGATAATAATTTTGTCATAAGGAATGCTGAGCACGGGGCCCTGTAAGGTTTGCTGATCGGCCCACTTTTGACTGATTTCGCGCTGGGTACTGCGTTGTAAACTCTGACGCTCGTTCACCAGAGATTGTACAAAGGCCACGGGAATCATAGCCACCATGAGTAAAAACAGCATAGAAAACATTTTGAAGGTGACCGAGTGACGCATTTTTTTTAGATTTTTGCCCATGTTTTCCACGCTAAAGGGATCCTCAGCTGTAGGTTTTCGGGGGGAAGTTGTGCTTTCTGAATGGGTATCCGGGGGATTGTCCGGGCTCTGATCTTGATGCGGGTCTGGACCGGGTGATGATTCCGACATGAAATTCTCCTTTTACAAAGCACTTTATATCGTAAAGTAGGTGCTTGTCATTCAAGATAAACTACTTTATGGCGTAAAGTAAAGTCTTTTTCAATAAAGTTCTGCATTTCTTTTGCTGATTAACAGACTCCTGCTGCCGCTATGGTGTTCAAATTTTGTTAAGCTTCCAGTATGATGGGTATCATCCAAAACCACAAATCAAACAAATGAAATAAACAACAGGTTAATCCATGAGCTACGATCACCATAAAATTGACGCCAAATGGCAAAAATACTGGGACAAAAATCACGTGTTTCGCACCAATGTGCACAGTGACGAACCTAAATACTATATTCTCGACATGTTTCCCTATCCTTCGGGTCAGGGCCTGCACGTGGGGCATCCCAAGGGTTATGTAGGCAGTGATATTGTGGCCCGGCACAAACGCATGCAGGGTTATGAAGTGCTGTATCCCATGGGCTGGGATGCTTTTGGACTGCCCACGGAGCGTCAGGCCACCAAGGAAAATCAGCCCCCTGCTGAAATCACCCGCCGCAATGTGAGCACCTTTCGCAATCAGCTGAAAAAAGTGGGTTTGAGTTATGACTGGGAGCGAGAAATTAATACCAGTCAGCCGGACTATTATCGCTGGACCCAGTGGATTTTTCTCAAGCTCTATGAAAAAGGGTTGGCGTATCAGGCAGAAGTCCCCGTGAACTGGTGCCCGGCCATGGGCACAGTGCTCGCCAATGAAGAAGTTAAAGACGGCTGCTATGTGGAAACTGGTGATCCTGTGGAGCAGCGACTGATGAAGCAGTGGATGCTCAAAATTACCGAATATGGCGATCGTTTGCTGGAAGATCTGGATACCCTTGACTGGCCTGAGAGCTTAAAAGAAATGCAGCGTCACTGGATTGGGAAATCCGAAGGGGCTCTGGTCACCTTTGACGTGGCGGAAACGGATCAGTCCTTCGATGTGTTTACTACTCGTCCGGACACCCTTTTTGGCGGCACTTACTGTGTGCTGGCTCCAGAACACGCGTTGGTGAACCAGGACAATCAGGAACATATTGTGTCCGCAGAGCAGTCCGAGGTCGTGGCGCAATATATTGAAGAGGCGCTCAAACGTTCTGAGCGGGATCGCATGACGCAGATCTCTAAAAAAACCGGGGTGTTTACGGGCGCTTACGCCACAAATCCCGTCAGTGGCGAGCAAATGCCCATCTGGGTGTCTGATTATGTACTGGCCAGCTACGGCACCGGGGCCGTCTTTGCCTGTCCGGCTCACGACGAGCGCGACTGGGATTTTGCCGCTGCTTTTGAATTGCCCATGATTGAAGTGGTGTCCGGTGGCAACGTGGATGAGGCCGCTTACACCGGCGACGGAGAGCACATCAACTCCGACTTTTTAAACGGCCTGAACACCAAAAAAGCCATCAAAAAAGTCATTGCCTGGTTAGAAGAACATAAAAAAGGCGAGGCCCAGACCAATTACCGTTTACGGGACTGGCTCTTTTCGCGCCAGCGCTACTGGGGCGAACCTTTTCCCATTGTAGAAACTGCCGATGGTCAAGTCATGGCCGTCCCCGAAGATCAGCTTCCTGTGGAATTGCCCCACCTGGACAACTTAAATCCTACCGAAGACGGACGTCCACCGCTGGCCCGCGCTGAGGATTGGGTTCATACCACTCTCAATGGTGAAGCGGTCACCCGTGAAACCAATACCATGCCCCAGTGGGCGGGATCCTGCTGGTATTATTTACGCTATTTAGACCCCAGCAACAAAGAAGAACCCTGGAACGGCGACATTGAAAGCAAATGGATGCCCGTGGATCTTTATGTGGGGGGCACAGAACATGCCACCTTGCACCTGCTCTATGCTCGCTTCTGGCACAAAGTGCTCTACGATCTGGGGTTGGTGTCCACCAAAGAGCCTTTTCAAAAACTGTTTAATCAGGGCAAAATTCAGGCCCGTAGCTTTAAAGATGCCCGCGGTAAATACTATTATCCTCACGAGGTGGAAGAGCGTCAGGGCGAGTGGTTTGTGAAAGACAGCGATGTGCTGCTAGAAACCCGCATTGAGAAAATGAGCAAGAGCAAGCACAATGTGGTGACCCCTGATGAGACCGTGGACGCCTTTGGTGCTGATGCCCTGCGCGTTTATGAGGTGTTTATGGGGCCCCTTGAAGATGATGCCATCTGGCAAACGGAAAATATGGTGGGGGTTCGTCGCTTTCTGGAGCGTGCCTATCGCCTGTATTTCCCTGAACAGCCTTCAAAGGTGAAATCTCCATCTGTGCAATTGGAGCGTCTCTACCACAAAACCATTAAAAAAGTGGGCGAAGATTTGGAGCAAATGCGCCCCAATACCGCCGTTTCAGCGCTGATGATTCTGGTGAATGAAGCCACCCGTGAGGGAGGCTTGCCCGACAGCCTTAAAAAAGGTTTTGCTCAGATGCTTGCGCCTCTGGCTCCGCATTTAGCGGAAGAATTCTGGTTTAGCACCGGTGAAAAACAGAGCGTGGCCCTGAGTGCCTGGCCCATTTATGACCCGGAAAAAACCGTGGACTCAGAAATTGAAATTCCTGTGCAAATTAACGGCAAAACCCGGGGTAAAGTGATGGTGAAAGCCGGGTGTACGGAAGCCGCCGCCCGTCAGGCCGCAGAAAATGACGAAAAGCTGCAAAAATATATTACCGGTTTTGAAGTGGTAAAAGTCATTTTTAAAACCGACCGCCTGATCAATCTGGTGGTGCGCCCTCCCAAAAAAGAATGAGCAACGCCTTAAGGCAGAAACTTTAGGGTTGCAGGGGCTCGGCGGGCATAACGATCGCCGGGCCTTTTTCTGTGGTTTGATCCGTGGGTTGATCCGTCACGGGCGTCACCGTGGTGATGCCAAAAAAATAAAAGCCGGCGAGCAGGAGTGTGGTGGGCGGACTGCCCAGTCCGATCAATCCCAGTAAGAACAGAGCCAGTAGGCTTATCATCGTTTGATTCCTTTTGATGGTGGAAGTTAATCATTAAAGCTTAAGAGCACGTTAAGTTTTCGTCAGATCCCCGTGCCAGAACGCTATATAATACTATCAGTTTTAATTTCTAAGGTGCTTCAAAGATGGGTTCTATCCAAAGATCGGGTGCGGCGACACCCTCAGTTACACTTCAGCAAACGCAGGCCGCTAATCAGGTCAATTCACAGGGGCCGGTGTCTAAATCGCCCACCACGGAACTCAAGCCCATTGATGCTGTAGAAGGGGTCGCCAACGGCGGCTCTGCCACGGTCAGTCAATCTCTGACAGGGGGCAATCAGGTTAAGGAACTGATTGCCAACGGAAGCTTTGACCAGGCCAAAGCTCTGATTGACAAAATGTCTGCTAATGAGCTAAATGCCCTGGCACTGAGTACCACCGACGTTAAAAAACTGGTAGACGGCCTGAAGGCCAGCGGCGGTGGCATCATGAGTACGGTCACCTTTCAGGATACTTTTACCGCCACAGAAAAAGCCACCGTGGAAAAACTGATCAAGCACGGACCCTTAAGCAACAATCAGAAAGTTTATGCCCTGAAAACCCATCTGGGAGCAGAGGCTGTACTGAATTACGTGTCTTCCAGTACGCCAGCCCAGTTACAGGATCTTTCTTCGGCCAATCAAAACATGCTGATTTCTGTGCTGGACCCCGAAAGCTCAATCTGGGGGGGAGACATGGTGTCCGGTGCCCTTGGTGAATTAAAGCGTCGTTTTACCGGTCCCGATGAAACCCGTGCCACGGATCATGTGGCCGTGAAGGTGTTGCGTTCGGTCAAGAGTGAGTCTCAGCTTCTCCATTTGTTTAGCAAACTCAATGATTTCAACCGCGATGACGTGGCGTATCTGTACGTCAAAAATTTGAGTGCTGACGAACTGGCCAAACTGTCGGACAATACCAAAAAACAGCTGCTGGCTTTTCTGGTAGATACCGGAGTTAAGGCAGGTAATTTGAGCTTTGACTTTGACCAGTTCAAAAATCTGGACGAATTTTTTAATATGGTCTCTGATAACCATGTGGCTTCTGCGGAACGTCTGATTTCGGCACTCTCTCAAGAAGCACAGGCTTCTGAAGAGGTTCAAACCCTGGTGCAAAAAAGTGACGATCTTACGGCCCGTCTGGATCAAATGAAAACCCAGATTCAGTCAGATATTAGCCAGCGCACCATGGATCCTGAAAAACTGGCCCGTTATAAGTCGGATCTTGCCAGTGTCAGAGGGCTGGCTATTACCGATGAACAAAAGGCCAAAGTGGCGGAGTTAGAACAAATGCTTCAGGCCTTTGACGAAAGTCTGAACAAGGCTGCGCAGATTAAGACGTTGGGAATGGAAGAACTTTCGAGCCTTAAAGAAGGCATCCAGAGTGCCCACTCCAGCGCAAAGGCACTGGAGGAGGGAGTGACTGAGCTGGGCAAAACCCTGGCGCGGCAGGAGACCCAGATTGCGACTCTGGGCAATCAGGTCAAAGAACATTACAATCAGGTGCTGGCACTACATAGCAGTACGGCTGAGCAAGCCGAGGGCCTTCAAAGTTTGCTCACAGAAATGAAAGAAACCCTCAATAACGGTCAGCCTCTGGGGCAGAAAATGGGGCGTCTTAAGAGCCTGGAACAGCAAATTCAGCGCACGGCGGGTCAGCTGAAGCACAAAGAGGGCGCTCAGGATCGTCTGTCGGGGCGTGCGGAGTCTCTGGGAGGTAATCTGGCAGATGCCGTGGCGCAATACGAAAGCCTGACCCACGAATTTAACGCCAATCGCGAGGCGCTGGCTCAAAAGCAGGGCCGTTTGAGCGAACTGGTCTCTGCCTATGACAAACAGGTGGGCCAGCTAGAAACCTGGTATACACATGCAGAAACCGCCTATAACGCTCTGGATGAGGATTTACAAGGGGGAGACGCCCTGGACGGGATTCGTGAACGGCTTTTTGATGCGGCGGCTACCCTTGAAGAGCATAAATCCTCCTTAACGCATTTAAAGCAACAAAGTCAGCAGGCGCTGCCCGCTATCAAAACGCTGGAAACCCGGGCTGAAACCGTGGTCAAACAAGCCGAGCCGCTGATGGCTCAGGCTCAGTCACAAACGGAAGATCTTGAAGAAACCAAAGCCATGCTGGCCACTGCCGGAGCTTTCACCATTGAAACCATTTCTATTAATCAGGATTTGCTGGATAAGGTGAATCAAACCCTGAATCGCTACGACGGAAAAACGGGCGATATGTCTGTGTCTGAACTGGATCAGGCCATTACCGAATTGGACGCGATTCAGAGCAAGCTCAAAGCCGATAAGACCATTCCTGCAGAGCAGTTGCAGCAAGAACTGGGAAGGGTCAACGCCATTCGTCAGGAGATTGATAATCTGCGCAATCTCATTCAAGAAACCGAAGCCTCTCGTAGCGAAATGGCTTCTAATCTGGAGCAGTTGCAAGCTCAGAAAGGCAGCATCTCTTCTGAAATTGAAGCGGCCCAGGCCGCTATTGCTCAGGCCAAAGCAGAACAGGCGCAGGCTCAGGAGTCCATTGCTGCTACCAACCAGCGCATGGCGGAGCTTTCTGGAAAACTTGATGATTATGAAACGCAGTTGGCCAGCTGGACCAGTAAATTGAGCGAGTTAGACGGTGAAAACGATGCCAGCCGTCAGGCTTTTATGGCAGAGCTAGAGGCTATGCGTGCTGAGTACCAGCAGAGTCAAAATACAGACCCTGAACGGATACAAACCGCCCAGCAGGCGGTGCGCACTGATTTTGCTTCCGTGGAAGCTCAGCGAGCGGCTATTAAAGCAGAGCTGGCAACGATCAAGGCCGCCATTGACAGTACGCAGCAAGAAATGACTCAGCAAAAGCAAAACCTGCAAGGTTATAGCAGCGAGTTGTCCCGCCAAACACAGCTCATTGAAGCCACCACGGCCAAAACCACCGCGCAAATTGCGGCCCTTCGCACCCTCAACGACAAAGCCCTGCAACAATCCCATATGATTCAGGAAAAATTCGGTGGCATTATGTCCAGCGGAGATAACAACAAATACGTTCAGGACGCTCTGGAGACCATCAAAGCGTTACAGGCGGATTTGAATCAGAGTGTTTCTGCTACGCAGCAAATCATGGATAGCAGTGCCAAAGATGTGGCAGAAGCACTGGTGAAAAAGCGGGAATTGGAGGCTGCTCGCCAGGATATTGAAACACAAATTGCTTCCATTACGGATTTTGAAACTGAATCACTGGCCCCGGCACAGGCCTTGTCTGAGGCCCTGAACGCACGTTTTGATGCGCTGGCTTCTAACGAAACACAGATTAAAGAACAGGTAGAACACCTGCGTCAGGAGCTACTCCGTGGCGATATTTCTATCAGAGAATTTGCCCAGGCAGGGCAGGCATTGCTTCAGCAGGTGGAAGGCTCAGAAGGGCTGAATCAGCTGCTGGACAATATGAGTACCATCATGACGGAAGTTCAGGATGTTATGAAAGTCATTGCGCCTGAATTGGAAGAGATTGCTGACAACCAGGGTATGCGCTCTCAAAGAATGCTTGGCTGGGAAGGCCGTGTTAGCGAAAGTGCCGATCGTATTTCTGAGCTCATGGTGCAAAAAAATCAGCTGGAAGGCAAAGTGCAAGACGCCTCACGCATTGTCCTGGAGCAAAAGCAAGAGCTTCTGGCTCAGCGTCAACAGCTCTCACTGACTGCAGAGGACTATCAGGAATTGCTCACAGAGTACGAGCATATTTTAGACAAGGGAGAGGGTATTTCTAGTCAGGATAAAGACCGGCTGGCAGAGATTGAGGGACGACTTGATTCTATTGAGCAGAGAGCCATTCAGAGCGGAAAAATCTTGGAGCACCAGCGTCAGGATTTAAACGCGGTGAAGTACCAGATTAATGAGTCTGTCAAAGCGCTGGCCACTGAACAAGAAAATCTGGCCGCCATTAAAGCTGAGCTCCTGGCGGAAAAACAGCTCGTGAGTCAGGAAGCGGGCGTTTTAAAAGAGCGTCAGCAGGTTCTGCTGGAAAAAAGAGGTACATTACAAGGCGTGTTGGCACGTCTGGAAAGTTCTCCTTTGAGTCAGACACCAGAATTTAAGGAAAAAATAGCGCAGGTGAAATCCGCTATTGCCCAGCTGGACCAAAAACTCGCCCTGATCAACGATTTGCTGGCCACAAACAAAGAACAGGAACAAAGCCTGGATAACCTGATGACAGAGGTGGTAGAACAACTGGAAATTTCAGTGCGCTTAATGTCAGATTTTTCTATATTGGCAGGAAAAGTGGCTGAAGTACTGGCTCAAATTGCCCAGCTTGAAGGTGATATTGACTTTTTACTGGGTGAAGTAGAAGCACTCAGCGAAGAAGTTGCCACTGTAAAAACCCAGGCCGATACTTCAGAAAATGCAGCCCCTTCTGAACGCCGCGTTTCTCAGGCCCGGGTGGAGACGGCAGCCGCCAGTGCGGACTCTTTTGGTGGAGGTCAGGCTGCTGCAGCGGCAGGTGTTCAGGGGTTTGCTAATCAGTTAAGCGATCAGCTGTCTTCCCTCTGGGGCAGACGTCGCCGGGAGCAGGCTGCGGACCAGCAGGCGGATTTCAGAGCCCAGCAAGAACAGTGGCAAAAAGACTTTCAGCAGCAAATCAAAGACAAAGCGATCCACGGTGCCCAACAGCGCATGTTCGATCTGGACCGGGAAACGGAACGGGCGATTGTGGAGCAAATGCTCAGAACACAGTAAAAAACCCGGACGCCATAGACACTTCTTACACCCCTGCGATATAATGAGGTCTGTGCTAGATGGGAATTTAGCGGTGTCCTGTACTCGCAATCCGCTTTAGCGAGGTCGAATTCCCGGGCTGAGGTCTGACTTTGTCAGAATCCCTGAGCCCCGTAATGTTTGAGCATTCTGTCTCTAAGCGACGGTGTTGATGTGAATCCCGCCAGGTCCGGAAGGAAGCAACGGTAAGCGTTTTACGCCGGGTGTTTAAAGGTGCGGGGTGTGAGTTGCGGGGGGAAGTGGTTTTGTACAATGATGCTCGAAGCCCGGGTGCACACTCATCATATTTTTGTGGGGGCACACCATGGCAGCTTCAGATCAAGATCCCGTAATTCCCGGCCTGATTGGCAACTTCAATATTCCCAAATCCGTGATCGAAAACAAAGTGGACGTTTTAACTTTTCTTGAGCTGATGGTGAGAAAAGGTATTGTGACCCCTGAAGAACTTGACGAGATCCGCTCTGCGGTTGTGGCCCATTTGAATGCGGCGTATCCTGAGTTAGAACTGTCTTATAGCACTCCCGAAGGCGGAAGCCAGGGGCCTTTTAATCCTCCTGCAGCCGCCCCCAAAAGTGGTGGATTGGCCAATGGCGCTTTTCAGGCTGCGCCCAACCCCCTTCAGGCCGCGCCCAATCCGTTGGCCAATCAGAGTCTGGCCGGTGCCAGTATGAGTGCGCCCCTGCCTGAGAAAAAAGAAGACGAAAGCGCTGAAAAGCCCGCTGGTTCTCCGGCTCCAAACCCTGCTAAGCCGGCGGCAAATCCAGAAAAACCGCTGTGGGTACAGGCCCCGCCGCCGCGCTTTATTAAATAAACTGCTTTTGTGACCAAAGATTATTATGCTGTCTTAGAGGTTTCTCGTCAGGCCAGTCACCAGGACATCAAAAAAGCCTATCGCCGTCTGGCCCGTCAGTATCATCCCGATGTTAATCCTGAACAAGGTGCCAAAGAAAAGTTTAAAGCGGTTTCAGAGGCCTATGAGGTTTTAGGCGATCCCGAACGACGCGCGCTCTATGATCAGGGGCATATTGATAAAAGCTGGTTTGAAAATCAGCATTTCACCCATATTCAAGATATCTTTAATCAAAGCGATCGCTTTGAGCGGCAGGCCCGCCCCTCCGGAGCGACGGGTTCAGAATCTACCCAACGTAAGAAAAGTACCTCCGGAAGTGGCTCCAAAAGCTCTGGTTTTGGGTTTGGACAATTCTTTGACAATATTATGGGCGGTCGTGGCAATACGCGTACAACGGGTTCTGCCCCAAAAAAAAATGAACCGACTCCCTCCGATTTACAAGAACTGCATATGGATCAGGAGCTCTACCTGACTCTGGAAGACGCCTTTATGGGCACCCGCAAAGCGGTACAGGTCAAGCGAGAAAAAATGTGCGTGCTGTGTGCGGGCAAGGGCAAAGTGAGTGGTGGAAAAACCTGTCGCAATTGTCAGGGATCGGGCAAAATTTTTGAAGACAAGCAATTAGATGTTAAAATTCCCGCAGGTGTGCGTGAAGGATCTAAAATTCGCGTGCCCGGCGCAGGCCGCAAGTCCGGCCAGAAGCAGGGGCATTTGTACTTACACATTGTGCTCGCTTCACACCCGCTGTTTGAGGTGCTTGACAACGCGGATTTGAGCTGTCGGGTGCCGGTGACGGTGACCGAAGCGATTGTGGGAGCTGAAATTCGCGTGCCCACCCTGACGGGCCAGGTGAAGTTTAAAATTCCGGCGGGAACCCAGCCAAGTCGCCGCTTTAGGCTGCGGGGCAAGGGGCTAAAGGACTTGAAAAATCGCCCCAGTGGGGATTTGTACGTGTCGGTGGATATTCATATTCCCACGGATTTAAGTGCCGAAGAAAAAGAGAGTTACCAGAAGTGGTTTCGTTCCGGCAGTGCCCTGCGGGCGGACTGGTTAAAAAAACGAGGATAAACAAGATGCGCAAATGGATAAAAAAGGGACTTATTTCCACAGGGCTACTCTATGCAAGCTGTGCGGCGCCCTCGGTTTCTGACGTCTCTCCCGCTTCCGATGATTCTGCCACCACTTCTTTAGAACAACTTCAGCTGCCTTCTGAGGCAACCGTCACTTCTCCGCCCACTGCCCCGGCGGCCAGCGTACCTGAATTTCCACTGCCCCAGTACGGGGTGAACACCCTCTGGCTCTGGGAAGTGTCCTCAGACAATCAGCCTACCTCTTATCTGGTGGGGACCATTCACGGCAATTTTGGGCGGGATTATCAGGAGCCTGAAGCCTTGGAACCCGCTTTAGACAGCGTGGACCTGCTTTTGCTGGAATACGATAAAAACGTCACCCCTGAGACCGCTGAAGCGCTGGTGAGGCGTCTGGGTGATGAAGAGGCTTTTCTGGGAGACAATCTCACTGCCGAAGAAATTGATCGCATTGCGGAACGGGCCAGTAATGAAGTGCTTCGGCCGGACACCATTCCTCTGGTGCAGCCCTGGTATGTAAACGCCAGTTTATCAACGCCCCGGGAACGCATTGTGGTGAATCCTCTGGCCACCGTGGAGTCCACCCTTGAGCAACGGGCCCTGAGAAAACGAAAGGCGGTCGGCTATTTTGAAACGCCTTTTTCGCTTATTGATCGTCTGGCGGGCGCTCCTGACGAAGAGCATTTGCGTCTGATCCGGGAGCATTTGAACCGGTCGCTGGCGGACATTACTGACGAAACCGAGCGTTTATTTACGGTGTACAATGCGTTAGATGTGCCCGGTATTCGTACGGAAATTCAGCAGAATCGCGCTGAGTCAGAGCTCCTGTTTGATATTTCTCAGGTGCAGCGTAACGCCCGCTGGATTCAGCTCTTGCTGCCCGTCATGAGAGAACGGCCCGTGATGGTGGCCGTAAGTGTTACCCAATTGCTGGGAGAGTCAGGTCTGATTTCACAGCTGGAATCCAGTGGTTTTGCGGTGAAGTTTCTTTCTGGAGAGGCCCAATGAGTACGCTCTGGGCACAGTTGCAGTCCGCTGAAACCCGATTGGACAGCGATGAATCTCCCCATGTGCAGGCCTTTCAGCGAGGTATGAAGGCCCTGAGCGCCATGCAGCAGGATACGGTACAGCAGGAAGAAGACATGCTCAGTGCCGCCAGTGCTTTTCTGGAGGCGTTGATGTACCAGCCGGAATGGGCTGAAGCCCTGATGGGTTTGAGCTACTGGCTCTATCTGGTGGGTGATTCTGCTTCGGCCATGCATTACGCCGAACGCACCCTGTCTCAGGACAGTTCCCGTGAAGATGCTCAGGACTTACTCTACACCCTCCAATCGGTGCGGCATCTGGATCATATGCAGGACGAACTGGCCTCCACAGAGATGACAACGGCTTCCCAGCCGCTGTTGGAAGTGAAACGCATTTCGCTTTTGCTTCAGGTGCACCATCAGCTCATTAACGCCGAAATTGACGGCTCTCTCTTGCAAAACGAAGCCCAGGTGCACAGTCGTCAGAGCAGTCTGGAAACCCTGGTGCAAATGCTCGCCATGCAGCTCGACAGAGATTTTCCCGATATGGACGCCTTGAGTACCCAGTTAGAAACCGTGAGTGCGGATCTGGAAAAATTGAAGCGTCTGGAGCAGGACTTTGTGATTTTGAAGACCTTTCGCACAGAAGTGCAGCGGTATTTTAGCGAGCTGACCCGTATCGTCATCGGGTTACGCATGGGACAAGATCCCCTGGGAGGCACGGTGGCAGAGGCCCTGAAAAACCTGAAAAAGTTGCGTCATCGCTATGACCGATTGAAAGCGGATCTGGCCGGGTCTCCTGCTCACTTGCAGGCCCAGATGCGTTCCCTGTCCGGATGGGAACACGTGGAGCAACAGTACCAGCAGCTCAAGGAAATGACGCCCTGAAGCTTTTAGCGAAAGGCTTAAATCTGTCCCATCATCTTATGGGTTTGCGGAATCACCCGCACCTGAGCCAATTGCTGCTTGGCCAGCGCCTGCCAGCGCAGGGTTTGTTCCGGCGTGGGGGGATGGCGGACGATGCCATAAGGGGTCACCGGCTGAATCACCAGCAGCGTATCCGGGGCTTCTGCGGCCATAATATCCAGGGCCTGCTGAATTTCGCTGTCCGGGGTGTCTTTGCTCACCACCAGCTTCACAAAAACCTCGCTCTGACTTCGGGCAGCTACCCTTAAAAACGCCCGATGTTCTTCCCAGTACGGCTGAAGCCCCGTGGCGCTGGGCAGCTTCATATCCATGCCAATCCAGTGAAAATCGTTGGCCACTTCTTTGAGGGCCTCATACAAAATGCCGTCGGTTTCTAAATACAGTTTAAAGCGGGGTTTTAAACGCTGAATGAGTCCCTTTAGTGAACGCAGGTGCTGTAAAGGCTCGCCACCGGTAATGGAAATACTGTCATGAAGTCCCTGAAACTGCTCCAGTTGATCAATGGCTTCCATCAGGTCACCGTGGCCCACGGGGTTACTCAGGGGCGCAAAGTCCCGTTGGCCGGGAGTGCGTTCTACCCGACACTGTCGCTGTTTGGTATGGGTAGCCGGTGTATCGCAGTAGGCGCACTGAATATGGCAACCCAGATAACGAATAAAAATCTGGCGTGTGCCCACAATGGGCCCTTCGCCCTGAATGGCAGAAAAAACTTCCACCAGAAAAGATTCGTCTTTGGGAGACACGCTTCTGGAGCGCAACGGTTTTTTTTCAACGGGATCAGTAACGGTATCAGTTAGCACGGGGACCTTCCTTTTTTGTATTTTAACAGGAGGCCCCCCCGGGTTTACAGCATATGTAGCAGGGCATTGTAAAAATCTTTGGCCAGAGCGCGCGTGGTCCAATGACCACGCTTATCGAGAATGTCCTGGCGGTACCTTTGTCGCAGTGCCGAATCCTGAATAAGTTCCCGGGCCCGCACCACATAGTCATCAACGCTTTCCACCCACAGGCCCTCCTTCATTCCCATTTCCTCATAACAGGCGCTAACAATGCGCGACCGCAGTTGTTGACCGGTGTGGGTGACCACCGGCAGGGCACAAAATATGCTTTCATAGGCCAGTTTACCCGCTCCAAAATCAAAGGGATCCAGCATCAAATCCATGGTGCTCAAACAGTGCAAGAAGTCATCATTAGATTGTCGGGGTAGCCAGGTGACTTTGGCATATTCTGGGCCCAATGCTTCCTCTACCTGCGTTTCAAACACCTGCTGCCAGTGGGCATAGACGCTGTGGGCCATAAACACCTCCACGTTGTGATGCGTCATAATTTCTTTCAGAGCTTGTAAAAAAGCGGGAGTGTTTTTGCGGGGATTATGGAGACAGGCTATTCGTACAGGGCCTCTGGCAACGGACGGTTCGGTGGAGGTGTTCTCTAAAAAACGTTCGGGTTCACATGCATATAGCAGTTGGGGCAGCTGAACGCAGCGCTCGCTAAAGGTTTCCGTGTGATGAAACAGTGCGCGGCTTGTCAAAAAATAGTCCATGTGCGGGTGCCCCGTGGAGCTGACCGAGCCCCAGGCGGTAAACTGTACGGGGGCCAGTTGTAAATAGGGCAAAAAGAAACTGAGGGTGTCGGTGCCCACCTCCCAGAAGTAGAGCCAGTGAAGAGACAGTGCGCGCAGGCTATTGCACTGCTGCAAAAAGCGCGGGTGGGTGTAATCTGCAGAGCATCTGTGAATCACGAGTTCGGGAAACTCTGTCTGTATTTGTGCCCAGAGCGGATGATGTCCAAAGGCCAGCAAGTGAATGCTCAGGTGAGGATACTGGACAAGAAGCTGTTGGAGCAAGATGCGGTGGCCAAAATAAAACAGGCCCACCTGATTTTGGGTAACCGCAATGCCCAGCCGATAGGGTGTCGAAGTGCTTTGAGAGGTGCTGTGAGGTGCGCTTTTGGGAGCCACAAACTTGGGGGCCGCAAACTGTTGGGCGTAGCGTTGACGCAGCGGGAGATCTGCTTTCCGGGTGTAATTCCAGTGAAAAAAAGTAAAGCAACCGTTCTCAGCGCGAGCAAAGGCCTCCGTACACAAAAATGAAACGGGCGTTTCCAACTGCTTGTGTAAATCATGGGCCACGGTTTCGGCCGCAGAGCCATATTGCAGGGGCAAGTGAGAGAGTGCCGCCTGTTGCTGGCGAAACGGGTGGGGATCAAGACGGGCTGCGGTGTCAAAAGCGATTCTTGCCGGTTCCAGTGCCAGTAAATTCAGGTGAATTCGTCCCATCAAATCCTGAACATGGGCCTGTTTTGAGGGATCTGTAATCAGTAAATTGGCCCGTTCAGCAGCGCGCTGAGCGTTCGTTAGCTGTTCCGGCAGATAGGCTTTGGCCAGACGATGATACGCGTCTCCCAGACAAAAAGCCCTTTCTTTTGTAGGATTAACCGGGACAGCATGGGTTTGCGTAAATTGAATCAGGGTGGTCCGGGCCTGTTCAGGATGAGCGGCCAGATGGAGCAAGAGATACAGGTAGTAGGTCTGCAGATCTTCTGTGCCCGCCGGACCACAGGTCATGAACAGGGACAGTGCTTCGCGCTTGTGAATCACCAGCTGCTGTACGGCGGGTGCCATTAGCACCGCAGGACAGGCTGACCAGGTGGTAAAACAGGAGGCCACGGAGTCTGTTGATAATAGCGCACCAAAACGCTCCATGCAGGCGCTGGCGAGATCAAATTCCTGCCGTTGCTCTGCCAGCACTGCCAGCATGAGCCAGTAAACGGGTTGAGAGTGTAAATCAGGGGCAAGCCCTTCGTAGAGCGCCCAGGCGCGGGTGTGGGCTCCCCGACTGTGAAGGGCGAGCGCCTGTGACCAGCGGGGGTTCATCGGAGAGCGTTCAACGGGTTTTTTTCTTGAAAAAGCGAGGGCCTTTGCCCTTTGCCTGTTGCTTTTGCAGCCAGTTTTGCAGGCGTGTGGGGCAGTTGGTAATAATGCCGTTGACCTGACGTCTGATCAGTCGTTTCATGGTTTTAGGTTGATCCACGGTGAAGGTGTGGATGCGCACGCCCGTTTCGCGGCTACGTTTGAGAAAGCCACGGGTGACGAGGTTGCGCCGAACGTTCAGAGAGTCGGCGCGGGTGCGCAAGACCAGCTGATACGCCTGATAACCATAAATGGGAATCTTGGGGCGAATATTGGTGCGGACGGTATTACCGTAGAGTAACGCTGTAGACACTTTCGGGTTGATTTCTTTCACACGTACCAGCGTCAGGGTGTTAAAAGAAGACACCATGGTGTGTTCAATCATCTGAAATTCATCCAGAAGATCCAGCAGTTTTTCTTCAAAGTCCTGCTGGGCAGAGTGCACGGCTTCTTTTTTAATTTCCACATTCAGCATGATTTTGCCAGCGGTGACTTCCAGCACTTCGCGCAGCGTGGGAATCTGGACACCTTCAAAGCGTGGGTCAAACCAGGAGCCAGCGTCCAGCGCCTTGAGTTCGGCCAGGGTCTTCTGACTGACGCGGCCCGTTCCATTGGTGGTGCGGCGCAGCGTGCGATCGTGATGCACCACCAGTTCGCCGTCTTTGGAAACGCACACGTCCAATTCAATCATGTCCGCGCCCTGTTCAATGGCCAGTTCCATGGCGGGCAGGGTGTTTTCGGGCGCGTCTTTAGAGGCTCCCCGGTGGGCAATGACCCAGATACTGTGGGGAGGCTTGAGCGGCTGAGGAAACACCTTGGGGTAAGCACGAATTTCGTTCCAGATACTGTTTGCCATAAATTCTAGTATGCCACTGGTTAGTCGCTCCCGGAAAGGGGATTTAATGCGGGCCAAATGCCTCTGAAAAACAGTTGGTCAGAAATTTGTGCCTTTGGTGAGTTGTAATACCCCGTGAGCGTCACAGTCACCAGTTCGGCTTCGGGCACAATATACAAATTCTGTCCGCCGTTGCCCCGCGCCATCATGATCTGGTGTCCCTCAAGCCCGTGTTTAGGTTCCTCCAACCACCACAAATACCCGTAGTTTTTTTTGCCTTCTTCCTGCTCCAGAGCCACGACTTGATCCAGGGCCACCCGAGGGGTACCGCTCTGGACAATCCAATCGGCGTTGAGAAGGGCTTTTGCAGATGCGTTTTCTTCCGGTATTTTTCCCTGAGCCAGTATGAATTGCCCAATGCGCAACAACCCCCGGGCCGTGATTTCCAGATGCCCGCCGGTGTCCACCCCTTCACCGTTGGCGTAGGTGGCCCAG
>CAYFGW010000066.1:0-20274 GCA_964342365.1 uncultured Candidatus Sericytochromatia bacterium
CGCAGTTCATCACTGCGGTCTAAAACTTTGGCAGAGCGGGCTTTGAGATCCACCAGTAGCAGTTCATTGCGATGATTCACCACTGCCAGCTGATCGTTAACACCGGACACACGCACGTGATCCGGACGACCCAGGGTCATATCGCCAAAGTCCTCTAAATACACGGGAGGCTCACTGTGATCCAGGGTGTGAATTTCAAGATTTTCCTCTCCGCTTTTGTCACTGAACATGACCACACGCTTGCCGTCAGGCAAATAGTGGAGGGTGCGATAGCGCACGCCCTGCTTATCACCGTACTGTTGTGCAGCACCGTCAAAGAGAGGCATGGCAAAAGCTTTACCCCGACTGATCAGGGCAATGGAATGGGCTTTCGGGTGCAAACTGTAATATTGCAGGTATTTTGCGGGAGACACAAATTTACGATTGCGCTGCACCTGGGGACTGGTCCACTGCACCTCGATTTTTTGAGTGCTATCGGTACCCAGATTGTACACATAAAGATCCGCCCCGCTCTGATACACAATCTTATCGTCGTGAGCTTGTGCAAAACGTACGTAAAAATCTTCATGGTGAGTGTGTCGCTGTAAGTCCTGACCTTCGGGGGTGCAGGAATAGAGGTTGCCGTGGTCTTCATGGTCAGAGATAAAGTAAATGCGATCCTTTATCCACATGGGAGAGGCCATATTGCCCTTGAGATCAATCAGAATTTCAAAGCTGCCGCTGCCGTCTTTATCAATCCAGAGATAGCCCTTGGTGCCTCCTTTATAACGCTTCCAGCGGGCGGTGTCCCAGGTGTGGCGGCCCACCACCCGTGCTTCACCAGGGCCATAGGCAATCTGGTGAGCCATGCCGTATTTCAGGCACACGGGATTGCCCCCATCAAGGGGAATCTCAAAGAGATCCATTTGCCGCTGCAGAGACTGCTGTGCATTGGTGCTACAAATCACCGCACTGGAATCGGGCTTCCAGGCCACCACACGATTTTTAGTGGCCCCGAAGTAAGTGAGGCGACGGGGAACACCGCCGTGAGCGGGAATCACATACACTTCTTCATGGCCTTCATCGGAGCCAATAAAAGCAATCCACTGTCCGTCCGGGGAGTACAGGGAGCAAGAAATTTTGCCCAGGTTGGCGGTGAGTCGCCGGGCGGTTCCTCCACTTAAAGGCACCTGCCAGAGATCGTCTTCGCTGGTAAACACCACGCTATCCTTGTGCAGGGTGGGAAAACGGTAATATCCATGTTGTGTTTGCATATACATTAACCTTCGTCTTTTTTTTACACAGTATACTCCACCCCTCACCTGTACGGGGCGAGCATTTGCGGGTTAACCTCAGGCACCTCCATCAGCGGTTAAGATGATTTCAGAAAGAAGGTGTGCTTTATGGAACGTGCGGTGGTGTGGTTTCGCCAGGATTTAAGACTGGCCGACAACCCTGCTCTGGATGCGGCCCGCGAGGCCGAACGGATTATTCCCATTTACATTTACGACGAAAATATGTTCACGGGCAGTGCCCACAAGGTGTGGCTGCATCACAGTCTGAAATCGCTGCAGGCCAACCTGCAAGAGAAGGGTTCTCGCCTGATTATTCGCAGCGGTGACTCTGCTGCCGTGCTCAGAGGCTTTATAGAGGAAGTCAACGCCGACGTCGTTTTCTGGAACCGCGTGTATGAACCGGAAGCCATTGAAAGAGACAAGGACCTGAAAGCAGATTTTAAAGACGCCGGACTCCACGTCAAGTCCTTTAAAGGTAGTCTGCTCTTTGAGCCCTGGGAAGTGGAAACCAAAAGCGGTGGCCCCTACAAGGTATTTACCCCCTTCTGGAAAAACTGCCTCAGTCAGGACAGAGAATATACCGCCTGCCCTGAGCCCCGCGAACTGCCTGCCGTAGCCACTCAGTACGCCAGTGAAAACATCGAAGAACTGCAGCTGCTCCCCGATATTCCCTGGCATAAGGGTATTGAGGCGTTCTGGGAGATGGGAGAAACAGCGGCTCAGAAGAAGTTAGACACTTTTTTGAGTGATCAGGTAGACGACTACAAAGACCGCCGCAATACTCCCGCCGTTTACGGCACCTCTTTGTTATCTCCCCATTTACACTTCGGAGAAATCAGCCCCAAACAGGTGTGGTTAGCAGCTCAAAAGCAGTCGGCCACCGAAGGACGACGGGTGTATCTGAGCGAAATTGGCTGGCGAGAATTTGCGTATCACATTCTTTACCATTTTCCTGAAACTGCTGAAAAACCCATGGACAAACGGTTTGAGAACTTCCCCTGGGATAATGATCAAAAAGCCCTTAAAGCCTGGCAAAAGGGCCAGACGGGCTATCCGATTGTAGATGCAGGCATGCGTCAGCTCTGGGAAACGGGCTGGATGCACAATCGGGTGCGCATGATTGTGGCTTCTTTTTTAACCAAGGATTTGTTGTTGCCCTGGCAAGAGGGAGCGGCCTGGTTCTGGGACACCCTGGTAGACGGTGATCTGGCCAGCAACTCCATGGGCTGGCAGTGGGCGGCGGGCAGTGGGGCCGACGCGGCACCCTTTTTTAGAATATTCAATCCCATTTCCCAGGGGGAAAGATTTGACAAAGACGGTCGCTACGTGCGCCGCTGGGTTCCCGAAATTGCCCAGTTGCCCAATAAATACCTGCATAAACCCTGGGAAGCGCCGCCGTTGGTGCTTATGGAAGCTGATGTGGAGTTGGGAAAAACCTATCCTGAACCTCTGGTGGATCATAAAGAAGCACGCAAAGCGGCTTTGGAGGCTTTTGACACCATCAAAAAATAGGGCAAAAGCAGGGCTTTACTTTCGTAAAAGATTTACATATAGTAATAGAATACTGTGTAAAGGATTCATTTATGGGACAAATGATAGACGGCGGAGCCGTGGGGGCTGTGGAAAATTCGCAGTGGGAAATGGGTGAACCCCGGATTTTAGAGTAGGTTAGCCCATGCATCATCAGGCCAGGTTTTATCTGGAAGAAGCCCGCCTTGTACTAGAAAACGATTTTTCTGAACAACGTTTGCAAAAGGCCCTGGATATTTACTGTGAAGTGATTGAACAATTTCCCGATGCTTCCATAGAACCCTATCTGGTGGCCGCCTATGTGGCCTTGCGTCTGCAAAAAAGAAGGCATGCGCAGGACTTGCTCAAACAGGCTGCGGCCATTGAACCTTTTAATCCCCTGGTGCATCAGCTCATAAGACAGTGTAAAACGGAGGTGGTATTTTGAGCATAAACATAAATCGTCCCCTGACTTCAAGCACGGGAGTGGGGCCTCCTGTGGCCGCCCCTCCTGTTTCCGGACCCGCTGCCCCTCCTGCTTCCACTGATGCTGAACCTGCTCCACCAACAACGGTGTCAGATACACAAACAACGCAACAATACGCCACCGCTCCCGTTGACCCCACACCGGCAGAAGCAGCCCGTGAAATGCTGGGCTATTTATCGGACGGTAATCTGACCCCCCAGGAAATTGAGCTGATGCGACAGTTGCCCGGCGAAATTTTAGAAATGCTGGACAATGGCACGTTGCCTGATTTAAGCGAAGCGCAGCAAACGCAGATCACCACTGCCGTGAGCACCGGCCTCGAACCGGAAAACCAGAGCCAGAGCCTGGCGGACGGCACCCGTTTAAGTGAGCGCATTACCGAAAGAGACCGCACACAGACTCCTGGCCGGGACGGCACCCATAACTTCTTTTTCGATACTCCCGCTGCCCGGCGCGGAGACACAGGCTTTTTTGCAGAGCAGGCCAGCCATTATCGAGAAATGGCTCAACAGTATGGCACAGAACAGCCCCAACTGGCGGAACTGGCCAGTCGATTAGAAAACATGTACCAGACTTTGGCTCAGTCTACCGCCACCCGTCCTTCACAACGAGAGGCCGTCATCCAAAATATGGAAGTGGCCATTCTGGAAGCACAGACAGCGTTAACACAGGTGCCCCCGGAGGCGCTACCAGAAGCCGCTCGCACTCAAATCAGCGATCACCTCTACGATATGGCATCTATTGTGAACGGTTACGAAAATTACGCCGGACGGGACATTGGCGGCTTTAACGCTCCCACGGCCCTGGATCGTTTTGCTTCCTCTATTTTGCAGCGCCAGCGGGAATTTCAGGGCACTGCCCACAGCGGCCGTAGGCAGCCTACAGAACGCACACCCGCTACCATTCAGGGCGCTCTGGCTTCTTTGCAAATGGATCGTGAGAGCATGCAGATTTTTATTGGGCGCAATCGCAGCCTTGAAAGTGCGCTGCAAAATGGGCAATACCGTACACGCCAGTCATATATTGATGCCGTGATTGCCAGTGCTCCGGGAACCTCGCAGCGTTTTAAAACCGCTTTAACTCAATTGGGCAACGCTCAGTATGATGCCTACGAGGCCCGACAGGCCGCCACAGCCGGGGCCAGCGAAGCTCGACAGGGAAGAGAGACCGCTTCTCAGGCCCTTGACACGGTTCAGGCCGCACAAACAGAAGTCCAACGCATTGATGCAGACCTACAGCAAGTGGATCGCCTGCTGACAGAATATGAACAATTAAGAGCTCAGAGCCAGGGCCACACGGAGAGAGCACAGGGCCTTTTGGCCCGAGCTGAACGTTTACAGAGCAGTGCTCAACAGCGCCTGGGGCAGGTGCGAAATTCTGCTTTTGGTTCCGCCTTGAGTTCTCAGATTGCGCAAACGGAAGGCCGTCTCAGAAGCATTTCGCCCCTGATGGCGCAAATTCGGCAGGACAATCAAAGCGCCACTGCAACCTTGCAGGAAGGGGACCGCGTGGCCGGAGAAACCCGCACCCAGCGGGACGTGGTGGAGGCACAGCGTCAGGCCGAGCTTGAGGCACAGGAAACTTCCGGCACCCACCAGAATGAGGTAGTGGATCTCAACATCACGGATTTTGAAGAATATATTGGCAAACTGGATTCTGAGAGTGATTCCATTACGTTGAGTATTCGGGCGGACGGCAGTATTGGTCCTGCTCTTCTGAGAGTCGTGGGACAGGGACAGCTCACCATGCAAATCACGCGTCTGGCAGATAAAGATGGTGAACCCCAGTACGCAGTACAGTTCGCTGCTGAAGGTCAACTGGGAGTGGGGCTTGAGGCGGAGGCTGCCAGGGGCAGTGTTAGCGGTGGCGGTATGGGCTCATCCACTTATGTGCTCAACGGTCCACGGGAATTGAATCATTTCCTGATCAATCAGGTACGCGACAATATTCCCTTTGCGGAGCGTCTTCTGCCCAATTTGAGCAACGCCCCTGAGGTTAATGTGGAGCCCACTACAAAAATCGGAGGCTTTGCACAGCTGAGCGGTGAAATGGAGTTTTTTGGGCGAAAAGTGAATGCTTCAGGGCGTGCCCAGCAAAATTGGATCACTTACCCTGATGGAAGTACCGGCAAAGAGCAAATTTTGACCGGAAGCCTGACCTTTGACCTGGGGGCTGATTTCAGAGCCAGTGGTGTGGTCACCCGCTCTTCTGTGAGTGGTGCCAGTGCGGAACGCAATCAGCAGCGCCTGGGTTTTGAAGCGGAATTGCAAATCCCGCTGGCGGGATCAGGAGCTACATCCTCACGGTTGCGTCGTTTTGGCAGTCGGGCCGGTATGAACGGTGTGACTCTGGATGCCTTTGTGGAACGCGGCGTGCAGGAGGCGCAGCGTCAGCGTCTGGCCGGAAACGCCACGGCATATATTTCCGTGAAAGCCACCTGGGATGTCAACACCGATGAAGCGGACCTCGTGGATTCTGCCACAGCTCCCATTGGCTCCATTCGTGAATTAAGAGTGGGGGCAGGGGTCAACCTGGGAGGAGAGGCGCGTTTTAATGGTGGCGTGGTGAGAGGCAAGGTGGGCGCTTCTGCTGAGGTCTGGGACTACTCTGAGAACCTGGTGGAATCATGACTACGCTAACTCCTGTTCCCACCTTTTTGATCGACGGACGTTCTTTTCAGCCTGAACAGGCAGAGATACTACTCAAAGGAAACACTTTTGAACTTCGCTTGTCCTTGCGAAGTCCTTCTTCTTTAAAGGCCCTTTTACCGGTGCTAGAACCTATCAAGCCTGCTGCTCACTGGCAGGCCATCGCCTATTCTCCGGGTTCTGCTCTGCAAATGGTTTACACTGCAAAACCAACGTTGATGAATATGCTTGAAAAAAAATCAAATCTGCTGGAAGCGTTTAAAACCGTGCCACAAACAACACAGCTTGAACACTATCAACTTGAACATATGGCGGCTGTTCCCCTGACGCCCGTTCAAGAGAAATAATGTGCCACAGCGTCCTTTAAGGCCTGCTCCCCCTGAAGATTTTGAAGTGGGCCTACCACGGATACAGATACGATTTCTTTTGAAGCCGACGGTCGCATTGCCCGCCTAGAAGGTTCCATTCAAAGCTCCGTTGAACATGTGGATGTTTAAAAAGTTCTCTTTTGGGGAACAAGGTTAATAGACGCAAGTTACGCTATTAAAGAGGATGAATTTATGGACATTGGGAAATCTTTTCAGGGAGCTGTTCAAATGGGGGCAGCAATGGTCAAAGGAGGCGTTGAAGCAGGTGCTGACCTGATAGACGCTGCCAGAGATACGTTAGCCGGGGCAAAAGAATCCGCCCCCGAACAGACAGAAACCTCCCCTGTGGGACAGGAGTCTGCTCCACAAAAAGCTGACGGAACCGGTGCTGGCGGAGTTCCTGAGGTTCCCAAAGAACTGGGGCTTTCCAAAGAAATGATCGCAACGCTGAGCAGTGATCAAATTAAAAAACTGGTGAACCAGATCCTCGCAGACGGCACCGTTGATGGCTCCGACAAAAAAGCCCTCACTCAACTGAATAACTTATTAAAATATGCGGCTCAAAAAAACGACCAAAAAATAGATGCCAACGAAGATTCTCTCATTGATGCGCTGGATTCCAGAGGCATGTTTGGCACCAATGAAGACATCGTCAAATCTAATCTTGAAGCCATTCAGCGCGTTCACAATAGTTCCACCAACGATGTGCGTTTTGATGATGTAGAAATTATCACTCAGGATGGTGTAGGGGGACTTTTTGGCGGCGAACAAAAAAGAGTGCTCAAAGAAAAAGAACCCCGCTCTCGACTGCCCGTATCCGTCGTAGATGCGAAGCCCATACAATTACAACCCATAGATCTTGATGATGTAGTGGCCGATTTACCTGTGGTCTCCCTGCCTGAAACTGAGGAGCCCGATTCTTCTCAGACTGTGGAAGCGGGCACGTCACCGGCTTCTGAATCGCCACCGCTAACACAAGGCCCCTCAGAAGCAGAAATAGCAAAGAACGAGCAAATTTCTGATGCGGGCCGTGCAGAGCACGCCGAAGGTGTCAATCAAAAGCGGGCAGCGTCTGAAGCTAAGTTTGTCAGTGATATTAAAAAAATTCAGGCATCCATTAACAACGACGTGCCTTCGTCCACCATCATTAAGGAGATGCAGGACATTGTCCAAAACTCTGATGAAGAGGGAGTCAAACTGTCTTATGTGCTAAATATGGCGGACAAGCTGGGCATGGACAAAAGCGAACTGGTTAAGCAGGGGCTTATTACCGAACAACATCTGAAAAACCCCCGCCTGTCGCTAACCCCGGAGAATCAAAATAAGCTGAACGACTATTTCAAGTCGTATCCTTTTGGTGAAAGCCATGTGGAAAAGTACAAGCAACATATCAATGATGTGGTGGCCAGCTCTATTGAGGGCGACAAAATTGTTTCGGGTCAGTATGATGAGCTCAGAGAAACTTTCTACGGCACCAATTACATCTACGAGAGCAGACATCAGGTTTCAGAAGCAGACTACGACTTCTACCAGCAGTTTAAAACCTCTGTTAACACCTACGAAATGCATAACGAGCTGGCAGAATCTACTCAAAAGCTCTCCCGTGTTAGTACAGACAATATGGCAAAAGCCAACGAAAGTTTGTCAAAGTATTACGACAAACGCAGTGAAGACAGTGTTCTCAAGTTATCTACCACTGTTTTAAATATGACGGAAAAAATGACTGCCAGTGAGCAAACCCATGCATTACTGGGTTTTCCCAATACGGAAGCCATTCTTGATGATCTCAAAGCCATTCTTGAAACAGACGCTAACGGAAACATCAAGAAAAATGCTGAAGGCCAACCCACAGGCGTTAAAAAACCCATATCAGAAGCCACCATGGATAAACTCAACGCGCTCTGGAATTCTCTGGAGCAAGTGGGTATGGACACCGGTTTAGACAAAGAACCCGGCGAAATGGCCGAGATATATTTTGACAAAATCGGGCGTGAAAATCCTGAGCTATTGGACAAGGTTTTACAAAACCCCACAGCGCAACTGCTTCGCGACAAACCTGAGCTGATGGACCATGCTGATTTATTACAGCAACTGGAAAACCCCAAAAATACGGCGTTGAAAAACGCAATTTACGCCGGTGATACCGCAGAAGTGGAACGTTTGATGGGGAACCACACCAAAGCCATGTTTAGCGGTATTAATCTTCCCTTTGGTATGCAGGGACCGGATTTGCCGCCTGAAATGGTGGCAAATATTGGGGAGCAAGACCTGCTAGATCTCGGGAAACATTCCTTCCGTGATCTAAACAATTTGACGCAGCTTTTAGCGGGAGATTCAGAAGAGAAAGCAGCCCTGCGTGCGCTGGTGAAGGCCGAAGGTAAAAATATTGCCAGTCTTATCCAAGATCCCGAAGGGGGGTTTGACGAGCTAAATACACAGTTGAGCTTAAAAGATGAGTTCAATGAAGCCTTCTGGGAAGATTTTTCCCAATTGGACAAAGCCAAGAATGCGGTCATGTCCGCTCTAAAGAAACGAGGGCGTATTGCCTCAGATCTTTCGGTAGCTCTCAGTCATTTGAAAACAGCGGCTTCAGATCCCGCATTAGAAGCGCCTCAGCAGCAGGCTTTACGGGAACAGATTTCGATGCTGGAAAGCGCGATTGAAACGGTAGAGGCAGGTGGAGCCTTACCTGAGCCTCCGGTCAGTCATGAACTTGACAAAATTATGAGAGTTGTCAAGGGCGGGGAAGACATCCAAACGGCATTAAAAGGCTTGTCCAACGCCAGCGTTTTCCGTCAGCAGCTCATGGAAAAAATGACTCCTGAAAACGTGGAGTCTATCCTGAAGCATTTGGAACCCGCTCAGAGAGCGCAGGTTGAGACTATTCTAAGCAACCCCGAACTCATGGATGCAGCCCTTGAAGGGGCCCTCCAACACAATACGGCCACAGGAGACCCCCTCAAAATGCAGCAAACTTTTTCCAGTTTGCTCAACCAGGCCTTGCAAATGGGAGAAGCGGGAGACGGAGAGGGCATCCGCGCTTTATTTACAACACCTGTAGAAGGTGCTCCTGAAGGCATGACGCCCATGGACCTGGTAGAAGATATGTCTGTGGTCGTGTCTGAAATGAAAAAATATGACACCACAGATAAAGCACAGCTCCAGGCTCTGGGAGCCGGACTGATGGAGGTTTCTCAACGGGCCAGAAAACAAAGCACTAACGTTTCCGAAGCGATTTCTGAGTACAGTACCTCTGTGGCAGACCGGGTGACACAACGCTCAAACGACCGTTATGTCAGGGATTTCTTGGAGGGCCCTGACAGCGCCTCTGCTTTAACTCCAGGTCAAACAGACTCCTACAAAGTGGCAGAAGTTTTTAGCCGCAACAACGTATCTCTTTTGCCCGGCGAGACGGTAGTGCAGGCTATTGCCCGTCTGGCCCAGAGTGAAGACCCTGAAGACAGAAGCTCCTTTCTCAAAATTTATGACGATATCGGAAAGATAGGCACCGATTATTCCAGAGAGTTACACGGCAAAATGGCCGTACTGGAAAGCAGTCTAGCGGGAGGGCTAAATCGCAGAACGACCACTGAAGCCGTTGTAAGTATACAAACGGCCGAAGAAGACCTGTGTGATGAGTACGGGCCTCGACTGCAGCGCCTGAATATTAATGAAGCAGATATAAGATCGCTGATTCATGCCCCCAGAGAAGATGACAAATCGCTGACGGACATTATCACCGAAAGGTATCCTGCCCTGGGCCTGCCGGAAAATAGCGATCTACTTACCGACCTGCTATCATTGCGAAGCGAAACAGAGACGGTTGTGGAGAATTCTGAATTTCATGGGCGCTTAAGAGATCCCAGCCAGGAAGTCACTACCGTCAATATAACCACCCACGTTATGGACAAAGCGGTTCGCACCGTAGAACAAGACCGTCTGGCGCCCGGAGCTGAACTAAGTGCAGAGCGTCTCAATGCCATAGAAATGCTGAGGATGCAAACTGCTGACCTGGATCTTAACAAACCCGAAGATGAAATCAAATTCCGACAGCTTTTCGCGCGAGCGGGATACAGCCCGGCAGAAATCAACAACATTCTTGACGCGGCAAAAGAAGAATTTCTTGATCTAAAACTCATTCGGGACAATGCCAAGATAGCCGTTGACAACGATGACGGGGGTTCTATAGGGAAAGGACTTGGCGATATTGCCCGTGAGAACCGCGGCAGTTTGGGCGCCAACATGGTTTCCCTTGAACAGGGAATACCTGTCAAAGACAATATGGTGGACGGCGAAATCGATGTGCAAAGTATCGAGCGTCAAGCTCCAGAAGCGTTAGACAGAAAAATCACCCAGCTGGAAAATACGTCGCTTGACGATATTCAGGCCTCTGCCAATCAGGCGCGTCAGGAACAATTGGCACCTTTGATTGAGGCGGGCCGAGAAGCAATTCGGACCGGCGATCGCAGCCAGTTTGACGCTTTAGCAGGGATTGTGCAAAAAAGCGATAACCGCGTCAACACTTTTTTGTCTGATTTTAGAAAAGGCGTGGGGTTAAAGGGTGCATCTCCAGTAGAAGCCAGCCGTATGCCGAAGGCCACAGAGATTGTCAGGCAGCGTCAGGAAACGCAGGCCAAGGTAGATGCTCTGGTGGCTGAGGCCAATGCACTGGCCAATAAATTATTGCTTGCTCCCAAAGGAGGTGATAGTGAAGCACAACTTTCGGATCTGGTCAGTCACTTTTTACATACCATTCGCGATCAGGACCACAAAACCCGTCAGTTAATTATGGCCCAGTTGGCCAATCAAATGATGACCCAGTCTATCACCAGTTTTTACAAGGAAAAAACCGACAAAAACAATCAGTATCACGAGAAAATGCTGAACGATCTGGCCACTCAGTTTGAGCAAAACGTCAAGCAAAGTATTCAAAGCAGTCTGGTGAGCAGCGCTAGCGATGCTCAGGCGGTGGCCAGCGTAAGCGGTCGTATGGATGCAGGCGAGGGTTCAAAAGCAATGGGAATAGCCCAGATGCGTCAAAATGCCAGATTAATGCTAGAGCGGGCCCAGCAAATGAACCCGCCACTTATCAACGATAGAATCAAAGAAAAAATTCTTAATGATTCTGAAGCGTTGCTGACCTTGACCGGTTCTTTCCTTTAAATTCTGCCGCCGGGGCGTATCCAGTTGTATAAGAAATCAGGAATCGCATCTCCTTTTTTCAGGTCAATCTGTTTGATAGATTGGTGCAACATGTCACGCCCCGCATCATGAGACTCGCCTTCCAGGGCTTTCACCCCGCTATAACTGGCGGAAATCATGTCTCTGAGGGGAGCATATGCGTTGGTTACGGCGCTTTTTTCCCATGCCTCGGCTCCTTTTTTTGCCAGGGCTTTGACGACCCGTTCAGCGTCTGCTGGAGAACGTTGGTAAACGGAGACGAGTTTTTTAATGCCCGCGGCTCCCTGGCCACTTAACTTTTCTAATTCGGAGGTGGGTATTAATGTTTCTTGTAACATTTTTTGAGTTTTGCCCACGGCTGTACCAAAAGAAACGGTATTTGCCGGGTTCTTTGAAGAACTAACGCGAATGGATCTGACATTATTTTGTGTCAGTTCTACCAATAAATCTTCTTCAGCAGCGTCTATTTTATTGTCTTGTTTTACAGCTTGAGCTATTTTTGTGGCATCGTTTGGGTTGAGTGCACCCTTATTTTTGCTTTTTATTTCTTTTAGCGTATCGTAGACGTTGTTATTGAGGCCATTTACGCGACCATTTACATTTCCCATGACTATTACCTTCTTTTTAACTACTACTTAATATATACCTCAAATGGAGAATCCTTAATCAATCTTTTTTTCAAATTGTTTAAAAGCCCTCTGTTTTGGGTAAAATGTTGATGAACACCATGAAACAAGGAAACCTTCTCAATGACTGAAATTAAAGCCGGGAATAATTTTATTGCTTCTACTCAACTGCTGACGGAGATGAAGACCGCAGCAGAGAGTGGAGACGTGGATGCAAAAGAAATTGCGCGTCTTGTAGAAATTGCTACCAACGATTCTTCCGGTTTAACAGACGACGATAAGGAAATGATCGCCACATTAAAAACAAAAGATCTCGAAACGGCTGGATTAACAGAGGCTGAAATTAGTGCTTTTAAAAGCATTGACGCCAAAGCATTAAGCACAGAGACTATTCAGCAGAATATTCAAGAACTTCAAAATGTTACCGCTCATGAAGATGATGCTAACAGTCTCGATTTTTCAAACCTCAAACTGGTGTCTGAGTCAAAGGGTTTCTTGTCGAGTATTTTCGGGGGATCTAGTAAACAACTTCACGGTGTTTCCGTTTCCGATGCAAATATTCCGAGCACCAGTAATTCAGATACGACCGTATCCATGGATGAAAAAAGCCAGGCAGACCGCGAAAACCTTGAAAGAATGCTTTCGCCGCTCAGTCGCGAATTACAGACCGGGCTTTCCGACCCTGACTCAGACATTCGGCAAAGGTTTGGTGACTTTATGGGCAAAGATCCGGAAAGTCCTGAAGTATCTCAGGCCATGAAAGAGCTTAGTAGCAAAATCACGGCTTTTAAAAATGATCCCAACGATAGCGCCTGGACCACTTCTTCTGATCTCACGAAGTTGATGAAGAGCTATGCTACAAATCCGCCTGCTCAGGGCGAAAAAATGAATGCGGCCTACATGAACAATTTACTGGCTACATTCTGGAGTGCTTCTGATTCTGAGAGACTGGCTGAAGATCAGACAGAACGTTTTTCTCAGGGAAACATCAAGACAGGTAGTTCTGTAGAAGATATCAATAATAGTTTGAACGAGAGTAACGAAACGGCAAAAACCGCTGTGACGGATACGGTTCAGCAAGCTAACGAATTTATTGAGCGATTGGATGCCCTCAAAAAAGATAATCCTGAACTTTATCAGCAGGTTATCGGGGGGGATGATGAATCCGGGCTCAACACTTTACGCGCTGAACTGAGTGGCTTGCAAAATCATCTGGATGAGAACGGTACTGTTGGGCCGCGTCAGATGAATCAGGCCACTTTGATTTCTGCGAGTTTGCACCGTTTGGGCCAAACCCTTGATTTTGAAGCCGGGCAAACGGATGCAGTACCGGATAGTGTTATTGACGATTTTCGAGCTATGCTGGACAATCCAGACCTTGACGAGGCTTCAGCACAGGGTATTCGAGAGCAGATAACCGCTTTAGAAAACCAGAATGCTCTACCAGCAGACCAGGCTGAAGCGCTTCAGGAACTCAAAAGTAAATTCAACACTTTTAAAAACTCGTTCTACGGCACCAGCACAGATGTTGAAATTGCTGCCGAACAACGCAGTAATATTGTTTTTGAGTTAGAGCAAGCAGAAGAAAGCCTGAACGGAGTGCTTTCTCAATACGGTCTTTCTGACAGCAGCAAAGCGCAATTGCAAGATCGTTTGGCAGCCACTCAACACGCCTTAAGCCAACTTCAAAACGGCGAAAATATTTCTTTTGAGGACCCACAGCAAGAAGAAGCTTTCAACACAGTGTTGAGTGGATTACAAAAGCTAAAACCAGCACCTGCTCCGATCACATCAGATTTTTCTGTGGGGCTTTCCACTGACTAGAACCTTGATACTTTACTAAATCTACCGGCAATTTCTCCGGGTACGGTTCCCACAGACGATCTGGGTCTTCCTATCACTTCTGTGAGTAGCCTGAGTAACCCACCACTGCTCTCAGCGGGATTGGGCGGTTCTCCGTATGGAGCCGGTTCGGAATTTTCTCTGACCACAGATCCCTTGCTGACCACAGATCCTTTTTTCACTACAGACCCCTTGTTAGGCACCGGTTTTGGCACCGGTTACGGTTTGGGTTTCGGTGGCTTAGATTACGGATTGGGTCTCGGACTTGGTGGTTTTGATTTTGGGCTCGGTACAGATTCACTTTTTGGTCCAGCCCTGCCTCCGGAACCTCCTACGGTGGATTCCTCCACGCTTTCTAATATATTTATGGAGGATGCTGGCGTCGATCAGACTCAGATCAGTGCATACAATCCGGAACTTGAAGACGGCAAAGTGGCGGCTCTGGAAACACTGAACGGCATTCTCTCTCCTGATAGTGGAGCATCGCCAGAAGCCGTTATGTCCGCCACTTTTATGAAAAAAGTTCTTGAAAATCCTGCCGGTCCCATAGAGCTTGCCCCGGGAAAGACAGTTCCTGTCCCTCCTGGTAGCTTTGAAGCCACCATCAGCCTGGCGCAAAGTTACAGTGGCTTAATTGATCAGGGGATTTCTCCGGCAGATGCTGAAGCGGTATTGATGATTGCTTCAAAGGGCGTTCAAGAAGGTGTGGCGCCTGGAGATGTAACGGAGGCAATCAGCAAGCTGGTAGAAGGCAAAGATGAGAACGGTCAGGCCATTCAAGGAAATCGCAAAGAAGAAATAGAATCTCGTTTGCAGTCATTCCGCCGTGAAACTTTTGTGAGCGGTCAGCAAACGGTGAACCAGGCTGCCAAGAACCTTGCGCGATCTGCGGAAGATTCTACGATGATTACGGATTTATCAACGCAGTTACTGGGCAATGATTTCGTGAATCAGGTAAAGGCTTTAGAGGGAGGAGAAGGCGTAACAGACGTTGCTTCAGCTATTGACTTTATTCGCAGCAGTGGTCAGGACACGGTGCCTGGTTATATTACCCAGATGTTGCAAAGTGAAAACTTTGATGCAGAATACGCAAAGTTAACGGGTCGCAATAATCCAGAAGCAACATTGAGAAGCCGTGCCAGTGCCATCACTGCCGAAGAGCAAGATCTTCTTGGTCGCGTCAAAGCGCAGTATCCTGACAGCGCCAGATCCATTGACTCTCTGGATAGCGCACTCCGGGTATTAAGCACACGAGGCGGTGATGCCGCACTGGTTGAAGAGATCAACCAACTCAAAACACAAAAAAGTAATCTAAATGCCGAAAACGCAGCGCTTGCACAATTGGGCGCGTTAAAAAGTAACTACGATACGGTTTTGAGTGAAATGGATTCCACCATTCAAAACCTGCAAAATATGGAACCTCCTGCTACAGACAATATCCGAGTACTGAATGAAATTAGAACGCGTTTTGAACAAAACGGAACTTTATCTCCAGACGATGCTGCCAGCTACGCGCACTTCCGTGTTTCGGGTGATTTCTCAGCTGCTACTGACATTGTTCAAGCTGAACCACAAACCCAAGATGGAAGAAGATTATTGCATGGTATTACTACAGATTTTCAAGAAGGAACCATGCAAGAGAAGCAAGATGCTGTAACTGATTTGATTACCAATTTTGGTAATGGAAGAATTCATGTGCCTCACGATTTAGAAGCCCAGCAGCAGTTTTTCCAAACACTGGGCATTGAATTTTCAGGCACTACCCCTTTGAGTGATGAGGCGTTTATTCGCCGCCTGAGTCAATATAATGTTGCTGAGCATGCGGGTGACTATGTGGAGCCTTTTGCAATACAGGCTCAGGGTCTCAGTATTGCGGGGAATGGAGATACATCAGGACCTGACGGAGGAACAACCTCTACTGATGGCCCTACCAACGGTAATCAGGGTTTAACAGATGCTCATGGAATTAATGCTGAATATACAAATGCTTTAAATGATCACGATCCGCAGGACGTAGATCCTTCTGATCCTCTGGATGTAGCTATCTATGAAGCTACACAAAACGATATTCAAGAGCGGGAGGAAATCCTCACCCTTCCACCAGAACAGCAACAAGCTGCTTTTGCACAGCGCGCCCAACGGTCTATGGAAGAAAACAATATCATGAAGGCCATGGACACAGCTATTGCAGCGAGTGCTGCAGAGCTTTTTCAGGCTAATAATGATGTTATGGTGGCCAATGGATATCCTCCATTAACAAGTCTTTCTGAAGGGACAAGTAGTTCAGGAGTGCAACGAGCCCAGGACGCTACCCAACAAAAGGTAGACGCTCTGGTGGCTGAAGCCAATGCCCTGGCCGAAAAGCTGGTACTTGCCCCCAAGAACAACGGCAGCGAAGACTTCTTGTCAGATCTCATCAACGGTTTTATTAACACCATCAGAGATCAGGACTTCAAAACCCGCCAGATTATTCTGGCGCAGCTGGCCAACCAGATGATGACCAACTCCATCACCAGTTTTTATAAAGACAAGCAGGACAAAAACAATCAGTATCACCAGGAAATGCTCACCAATATGTCAGCTCAGTTTGAGAAAAACGTCAAACAGAATATTGAAAGCAGCCTGGTCAGTGGTGACAGTGATGCCCAGGCGGTAGCCGGCGTCAGCGGTCGCATGGACTCCACCAACGTTTCCCGTGCTATGGGGGTAGCACAAATGCGTGAGCGTACGGCTGAAATGTTGAATCAGGCGCAGCAAATGAAGCCACCGCTGATTACGGATTTACAAAAAGAGCAGCTTCTCAATCGTTTGTTTGATAACGACCCCAATAACGATGCGATGGGCATTCTGGCACTGTCGGGATTACAGGCTATAAACTAGATTCCAATATCATGAAAGGGCCGCTGATGTTAAAGCGGCCCTTTTTTGTGACATTTAAGAAAGTTTTTTACCCTTCAAGGCGATAATAACCTTATGAAAATCAATCGCTCCACTTCCTCCTCTCTTACCCATCAGCCCGCCTCCAGAGGGCCTTTACCACAGGCAGCAGCAAGTGCACCTGCTGCCGCCCCCACGGCTCAGCTCACAGATCAACGCAACGTACAAACCCGCGCAGGCTCTTCCCGGTCTAATATGTCTTTTTTAGAGGACGACCTTTCTGAACAACTCAAGGAGGCCGGAGCCAACCGCGCCACCCTGAATAAATTTGAAACCCTGTCTGCTGCGGACCAGCAAAAGGTGGTGGACTTAGTGGGTCTGGACAATAACAAACTCTTTGCGCTCCTCAAAAACGGTAAGCTCCATAAAAAAGCCAGCAACGGCAAAACCGTGCTGTCCATGTTGCACCAGCTTAAAACGGGCCGAGTTCAGTCCGGGGTGCGTAAAAATGAGCTGGTCAAATCGGCGCTGAAAGTGTTATCGGATCGCGATCAGATTACCCAGGGCCCTCACGGCACCTGTGGAGCGGCGTCACTTCAGCAGGCCCTCTGGAAAAAAGACCCCGCTGAAATGGTGCGGATTGTGAGCAACCTGGCCAGAAATGGCGAGTCCACCCTGCGCAAGGGCAATCACAAGCTCAAAATAGACAGCAACGCCCTGAACTTTTATTCCGGATCCAAACTGTCTAACGGCAGAACGGAAAATCGCAGCGATTTTAATATTATTTTCCAGTCTGCGGTCATGCGCAGTGCTGCGCTGGTGGGGGGAAAGTATTCCAGTTCTTCTCTGTCTTCCACGGTCACAAGTTTACTGACGGGTACTATGGGCCTCAAGGCGGCGGATATGGCTCTTTCCAGAGCCGTGAGCTACGATGTACGTAAAGATACGGGCGATTTCAACGGGGTAAAAGGTGGCAACTCGGCGGCCAATCCCGCCAAATTAGAGGGGTTATTGGAAGACATCACGGGCCGCAGCTTTGATATGGATACCAAACTGAACCCCTTTACTTTTAGCCAGATGAAAAGCCATGCCAACAGCGGTAAAGAACCCATGGCTCTGTTTCATGCGGGCAGTGGCAGCATGCATTATGTCACCGTCACAAAAGTGACCGGAGATAAGGTGTATTACCAGGATACCGCTGCCAGTCCCAAAGGTGTGGTGCGTTCCAAAAGTATTGCGGACTTCAAAAGCAAAATGTTGCTTACCCTGACTCAAGATTAGCGCTATAAGCTAACGTTAAAGTATTTAGATCTTGAAAAAAGCGCATAGTGTAAGCGTTTAAAGCCTTCGTTTGTGATCCGGGCCTTCTGATACGTTAAAATCAGGAGGAATTTATGAAAATATTAACACTATCTATTGCACTGACTACACTTTTAATGGGCTGTGACGGTCCGAAATACGATGCTAGCGTGGTAAAACAAAACGGAAATGATGCCTACCTGGTGATCCCTGAGCCCGATTCCAATACCCGGGCTGAAATTGTAGCAGGAGAAAATCCCAATCTGACCGTCGCAGATCTGCGGGATAACACCCCCGACATGGCGGACAACAACGATGAACCAATGCTCATGGCAAATATTAATGACGGCATGACGCTCATTAACCCTGTGCGCTTGGAAACCCCTGATAACGAAAGATACGCGCTGCTCATTAACCAGGATCCTGTGGAAGAAGCACAAACCGTACAACCCGATCGCGTGATCTCCCCTGAACAAGACTATTTGAGCCTTAATTTGCCTGAAGGAGAGCACACGTTGACCCTACAACCTATTACCGTAGAGAATAAAGCGGTGGGCATGGCCCGTCAGGTCAACGTCACGGTCAGAAATAGCGAAAACATGAAATAACCCCCGCAAAATGAGTTATGATAAGGGTATGAAGCGAATCTTTTGCCTTACCCTCTTGTGTGCAGGCTGTGGTTCATCGCCGCAGCCTGCGCCTGTTGCTGCTCCAGATTCTCCGTCATCTTCTGGTAGTAGCAGCGCTGCAATCGTGGAAAGCCTGACTGAAGAATTGGACAATCTCAAAGACACCCTGGCGGCCCGCCGTGAGGCCAGAGCCCGGGCTGAAGCAGAAAACGCTGATTCCCGGCCCACGGAACCGGTTCTCGTGGCCACTCCCACGCCAGCACCTGCTTCCGCCGTTCCCGCCTGTCAGGGGCTTTCCACCCTGGACGCTGATAAAGACGGCCTCGCTGACGCCTGTGAAAATAAGCTGGCCCAACAGTACGCTCCCGTTTACTATTACTCCCGTGAGGAAAGCGTTTTTCCCATGGCGGTGACTCAGTATTTACAGAGTAGCAGCCTCTGGTTCTTTGACGAAGGATGCCGACCGGATCGCAACGAAGAACGACAACCGGCCCCCGATTTTGCCGCTTTGTTAGCCGGAGAAGAACCCCCGGACTGTGGACACGCGGCGGGCGTAAAGTCCAACCGAACTCGCAGTAAGAGCAAAAAACGCACTTTTTATCTCAAAAACCTGGACAAAGAGCAGCGTGTGGGCTCCTCAGATCCTACCGCTTCCCGGGTATATACCCACGTGTACCCCAATACCCTGAACGGCATCACACTCCAATACTGGACCTTTTATGCCTACGACGACAACGATAACCACGGTGGTGACTGGGAAGGCGTCCACATTCTTTTAGACCGTCAGTTCAAACCCAATCGCATTACTCGCATTACTGATGACGGCTTGCGCTATGTGCCCTGGTCTCAGGTGGAAACAGAAAATGAGCGCTTGCGCCTTTACGTGCGGCCCGGTTCTCACACCTTACAGGTCAATAAGTCGGGCATCAAATCTGACGGCTGTGGCGGCATTGGCGGCTTTTTTTCCTGTGGCATTGAGCTGGACAACCCGGAGACCTTTACCCGCTATGACGCCAAAGAACGTCTACTGAATATGGGAGAGCGCACTCACCCCAACGCAGAGCAGCCCTTTATTCAGTATTCCGGTCTCTGGGGAAACGCCACCGGCGGATTGTTTAAAGATGCGGGCGTCTGGGGCCCCGCTTATGACGGTCGCGGCATGCTAGACAACGGCTTTATTGCGGCCTGGGCGGACAAAATGAAGTCTTCACTGGCCACCTTCGAAGAGGCTTTTCCTCAGGAAGTCAGTCCTTAGCCAATCTGAATCAATATAAGCATAAAAAAAGGAGCCCATGACGGGCTCCCTTATTTTTGTGTCTTAATTCATGATGGATTCTTTGACAAATCCTGCGGCCACGCCGCCCACAGCGCCCAGAGCGGTGGTGGCAATGGTCATGGGTAATCCGCCCACGCCGATTTTACTCAGTAACATATGTCCTCCGCCACCCAGGGCCACGGCACCCAGGCCGCCCACGGCACTGGTGAGGGTATCACTCACCACGTTACCTACCGCCTGAGAACTGTCTACAGAACC
>CAYFGW010000067.1:0-20243 GCA_964342365.1 uncultured Candidatus Sericytochromatia bacterium
GAGCCGGTAAAAAATCCCAGTAAGTGATTGGTAGCCGCAAACAACATCACCGCCGCCGCCGTAAAAGCCAGCCAGCGCATGAAAACGCCCTGCCGTGCCTCACCGTCCAGATAACGGAGCGAAAACCCACTGACAATAAAGGTCATAAAAGCAATGAGTACCAACAGCGTTAAACTCAGGGCATCCAGATAGAGGCCCGGTGTATAACCTTCCACAAAGGCAATATCTACGGGCAGGTGATTCCGGGTTCGTTCATACATCATCCCCATGATGCTGCCCAGCAGAAGCACTGCTTGAAAAGGAATCACACCACGCCAACGCAAACACAAGCGCGCCGGGCAAAGCACCCAGGCCACTAAACTTACCCATAAAAAAACAAAGGCACCAACAAAAAGCATAAGCGATCCTTATATGAATAAGTATACATGAAAACAATGTCGTGTATAATAAAGTAAAAATATGCATAAAACAGGATACAGCTGTGGCCAAACACGACAACAAATGGACGTTTCTCACGAATCATGCACACGTTATTTTAGTACTCATTAACAACTCGCGCTTAACGCTCAGAGAAGTGGCGGAACAGGTGGGTATTACAGAACGGGCCGTCCAGCGCATTGTGGCAGAACTGGAAGAAGACGGTTATCTGAGTAAGCAACGGGAAGGTCGCAACAATCGCTACATCATTCACCATAAAAAACAGCTGCGTCATCCCATCGAAGCCCATTGTGTATTAGGGGATCTGGCCAACATGATTATGGAAAAATAACCCTCAGCGTTCTCCGGGCGCACCGTGGGCAAATTTTGCCTTTAAATAATCAATAAAAGCCCGAACCTTATCCGCCTGATACATGCGACTGGGATATAGAAGCCATGCGGCGGCCTCTTGCTCTGCAGAAGTCACTTCATAATCCGGGAACACGTCCATCAGGCTTCCGGCATTCAGTTCTTTTCCCACCATCCAGCGGGCCTGGAGGGTAATGCCCATATGGGCTAGCACACATTGTTTGAGCGCCATGGCGTTAGAGGTTTTCAAACGCTCTTGCAAACGCACGGTGGTCAACTGGCCCGTGACTCGGTGTCGAAAACGCCACTCGCCGGGCGTAAACCCACGATACCCCAGCGTGAGGCACGGGTGTTCAACCAACTCCTGAGGCGTCTGAGGATGACCTCGCGACGCCAGATAATGGGGCGTTGCACACACAAAGGCCTGCATATCGCAGAGCTTGTAGCCTTTCAGACGGGAGTCCTGCAAAGCCCCCACCCGCAGTCCCACATCAATTTGCCGCGCTACCAGGTCCAGGTCTTCATCCGTTAGCAGTAGATCAAACTGAATATGCGGATACTGCTCACTAAACTCAGGCAACAGCGGCACCAGATTCAGCTGGGCAAAACTGACCGGCGAGGAGACGCGCAAAACGCCGCTCATGTGACTGCGGGTGTCTACCGCCATTAAACGGGCTCTGTCCAATGCTTCCACCAGTGGCTCCACCCGTTCAAAATACACGACGGCCGCTTCCGTGGGCTCAATTTTACGGGTAGTGCGCTGAAACAATCGCAGTTGTAAATACTTTTCTAATTGCTGAATGGAGCGAGAAATCGTGGCGGGATCCACGCCTCGCTCACGCGCCACGGCACTAAAACTCCCCTGACGCATCACGGCCACAAAATTTTCCAGTTGCTTAAGATCCACAGCACCCTCTTAGGTTTCGTTTTTATTGCGTTTTACGCAAAAGTATTAGACAAAAACAGCTATTTATTTAGCTATTCACATTAATTATACTCAATGTAAAAAGGAGAAAAAACAATGAAAATTACCGTATTGGGCATGGGAGCCATGGGCTCTCGCATGGCAAAAAACTGGATCAATGCAGGGGTGTCCGTCACCGTCTGGAACAGATCTCCAGAAGCCGCACAACAGCTTCGCGCAGAATTTGAGCAGGTGACCGTCGCCTCCACGCCGGCCGAGGCGGCCAGAGACGCAGATTATGTGGTAGCCATGGTACGAGATGACGAAGCCTCCAGAAACGTATGGCTGGGAGAAAACGGCGCACTGGCAGCGTTATCAGAGCGGGCTATAGCCATTGAATCCAGCACGTTAACCCCCGACCACGTGCAGTCACTGGCAAAAGCCTTTGCTGAAGCTGGCCGAACCCTTATTGAAGCGCCAGTAGCGGGCACTCTGCCCCAGGTAGAAGCAGGTCAGCTCAACTATATGCTTTCGGGTCCTGAAGACTTCTGTGAACAGATTCAAAAGCTCCTGGAACCTCAGGCCAAAACCTTTGCTTATACAGGCGACTACGGACAGGCGGCCAAACTCAAACTGGCGGTCAATAGTATGCTGGCGGTTCAGGTGGCGGCCCTGTCTGAAATTTTAAGCACCCTGGAAAAGCAGGGGATTGAAAGAGAAGCGGCCATGGACGTTCTGAACACCATGTCCACCTCCAGCCCCGCTGCGGAAGTCATGGGTAAACTGATGAGCTTACGCAAATATAATCCCTTGTTTCCTATTCAGTTAGTGGCCAAAGACATGGCCTACGCCAGTCATGTGTTTAACGCAGAATCACGCCCGGACAGCGTGATTAGTACCAGTCGCAATCTCTACCAGACTGCCGTAGCCCAAGGCCTGGGTAGAGACAATATTGCGGGGCTCATTCAGCATTATGAATGAGCCAGGGTAGAGGGCTGACGAGGCTCTGAAGCAGCAGAGGCAGTGTGAGAAAAGAGGTTTTGAATACTCCAATCCCCTGCGCCCATAAGTCCCGTTACAGTGGTGGCGACAGCCAGTATGAGCGTATATTCGTTGCCACCGGTCTGAATATTAAAGCCCTGATGAGCAGTAAAAGACGCCACCAACATGGTGAACACCAGCGGAATGCTCATCAGGGGCACAAAGAGCCCCAGTAGAAGTGCAAGTCCTCCAAAAAACTCAGCGCTCGCGGCGAGAGCCGCGTTTAATGAAGCAAAGGGAATACCCAGCTGGGTCAAGTAACCCGCAAACCCTTCTAGGCCGGGTCCTCCGAAAGCTCCAAATAACTTTTGACTGCCGTGGTAAACAAAGACTCCACCCAGACTCAGACGCAATAATAGAAGAGAAACATTGGTTTTTATGTTTGACATGACGCAAACTCCTTTGATTTGTATTGACTATATTATGTAGGAGTCGCTTTTGTTGCACAACGAGACAAAATTGCATTAGACTGTTGCAAAAACAACAACAGTCAAAAGTGAAGGTACCTTATGGATTTCCCGGCTTTAAAAACGTTTCTGACCGTTGCAGAAACAGGGAGTTTTACCCGGGCTGCTCAGGAGCTCAAACAGCCCCGCTCCCGTGTCAGTCGTGCCGTTAAGCGTTTGGAAGAAGATCTGAACACCCAGCTATTACAGCGCACCACCCGTCAAACCCGGCTCACAGAAAGCGGACGCCAATTGTTTGATCGGATACAGCCCCTGGTGCAGCAGCTAGAACAAGAAATACAGGCCATAGAACTGTCTCAGCAAACGGTACAGGGCACGATCAAAGTGTCTGCTCCCGAAGAGTTCGGCCGTGAAATACTTCTTGAGCTTTTGCCACCTTTTCAGCGTATGTATCCACAGGTGCAGTTTGACGTACGCTTTAGTAATCATTACGTGGATTTTTTCAAAGCCGATCTGGACTTTGCTCTGCGTATTGGTCGCCTGCAAGACTCGGCACTTATGCAGCGCAAGTTGGGAAATGCGGTTATTTTGCTGGTGGCAACACCTGAATATATTGCTCAATACGGTGACCCGAGAACTCTGGAGGAGCTTAGAACCCACCGCTTACTCTACTTCCAAAATGAAAACCTCGAAAGCGAAAACGTGTTGGATTCTCTGCAAGGTGCCTTACCCCCTGAGGGCATTTGCACCATCAGCAATCGCTTTGACTATTTACACGCTCTGGCCATGCACCACGAAGGCATCGCCACCTTGCCCCATTTTTATGCCCGTAAAGGATTAGAAACGGGCAAGCTGGTGCGGGTTTTACCCCAATGGTCCAATGGTAAAAGACCGATTCAGGTGGTTTACCCTTCTCTCCACCCCACTGGTTACAAATATAAGGTGTTCCTGGATTATCTGGTAGAGCACGCAAGCCGCTTATTCAGCTAAACCAGGTAACTTTACAAGCAAAATGCTACTGAGGCAAGAAAACGCGGGGACTTCCCCCCCCATAATGACGCGTCATCTGACGGGCCACATGATCAGAAATCTCCATGCCATCTCCCCGGGCAATAGAAATATGTCCAGAAGGGGAGTCCCCTTGTTCCCACACCACAACGGCACCGGCAGGAAGCTTCTCAAGAGACGCGGTCGTTTCTACAAAATGGGGGCTGCTGGCTAACTGATCGGCGGCCATATACGCGTGCTCTCCCCAGAGGAAGGGGTCATAAACGCTGTGCACGGCCTGCGCCACGTGACGGTAACACCAACCGGTACCGCCAGAAGTATTGGCCTCTGCAAATTGAGCCATGCGCTGACCTTTTTGCGCATTCATAGTAGAAAAGGTACTACCTGATGAGTGGCCCGATAAATTGCCGGGGGCAATACCGGGGGTTAAGGCCCCCGCAGCAAGACTATTGGGCATTTCTAACGCATTACAGGAACTTAAAATCAGGGCACTCAGGAGAACAACGGTTTTAACGGTTTTCATTGAACAGAACCTCCGGGCTTTTTAAAAAAGACGTAAAAAAAGCATAAAAGTTTCACAAGGATGATTCTGTGCTAAATTACCCTGAAACCTTTAGAAAGCAAGACCAGAGGATTTTTCATGTATTTTGCGGGCGCTTATTTGTGGCTAAAAGCCTTTCACATCATGGCGGTGATTGCCTGGTTTGCCGGCCTTTTCTATATTTTTAGACTCTTTGTGTACCATATTGAAAGCGATTCTGAAGACGTTAAACGCCTGATGGAAACCGCCCAGCGCAAACTACTGCGCATTATTATGAACCCCGCCATGTTGGTGGCCTGGATTCTGGGATTGCTGCTCATTGCGATGCAGTCTCAGTATATTTTGAGCCAGGGCTGGCTACATATTAAGCTGCTGTTTGTAGTGCTTCTCACCGCTTACCATATGTACGCGGCCAAAGTGCGCAAGCAGCTATTGGCTGGCACCTGCAAACTCACCGGTAAGCAGGCTCGCCTGATTAACGAAGTGCCCGCTGTGGTCATGCTGGTGGTCGTGCTAATGGTAGAGCTTCAGCCCTTTAAGTAAAACCTGTCTATCCACCGCTTATTTCAAGACATTGTCCCGTTATGGCTCCGGCTGCTTCTGAACATAAATAACTCACAAGGGCCGCCACTTCGCTTGCCTGAATCCAGCGCTGAATGGGCACGCTCTGAATTTCTTCGGAAATCAACAACTCCTCGGGAATCTGGTAACGGGCCGCCATTGCGGTAAAGTCCTGGCGGGCCATGGCGGTGTCTACCCAGCCCGGACACACGCTGTTGACGGTAATTTGGGTAGCGGCCACGTCCTGTGCCAGTGCTTTTACCATGCCATTGACCCCGTGTTTGGCGGCACAGTAAGCATGACTCATGGCCATGCCTTTTAAACCCAGTACCGAAGAAATAAACACCAGTCGACGGGGAGCTACAGGCTCATGTTGATGCATACATTGCAACACGCTGCGGGCGCAATAATAGGCACCGTCTAAGTTGGTGCGCATCACTTTTTGCCATAGATTAGGATCGTTGTGATCCGTATAATGGGAAAGCGCACTCACTCCCGCAGCGTGCACCAGCACATCGAGGCCGGTGGTGCAAATCTCTCCTAAAACGCGTTCAACGCTATAAAGGTCGCTCACATCAAGCACCACCGGAATAAGGGTTAAACCCTCTTTAGCAGCAGTAGATACCGCCTCTTGCAAACCGGTTTCACGGCGAGCCGCAATAACCACCCGTCGCCCCTCACGAGCCAGATGCAGCGCACAGGCCAGGCCAATACCCCGACTACCGCCGGTAACAAGGACCGTCAAGAGGTTTTTCGCTCAAAGGGCAGCATCAGCTTCCAGATCAGTTTGTTTTTGTCCGTGACTTCCAGCATTTGACGATTGGAAGAATGTAGAAGCAGGGTATGCCCGTTATTCAGGCGCTGGGCATAGGTGGGGGTGCCAAATTTCACCCGCTCCTGACCATCCAAAAACCAGACCACCTTTTTCTCAGGACTCACTTCCAATATACGATGATTGCGGGTATCGCTAATCAGGGTATTACCGTTCTCCAGACGGGTGGCGTACTCCGGATAGCTCAAATGATGATCGTCATTGCCTGAATTTTTACGCTCCCCAAAACTCCACACCACTTCTTTTTCAGGATTAACTTCTAAAACCCAGTGAGCCCCCCAGTCCGTAATCAGAGTATTGCCATTTTCCAGACGTTCTGCGTGGTAGGGCACCATCAGATGCTCCATGCCCGCGTATTCCCACATGATCTGGCGGTTTTTTTTCATTTCAAACACGCGCCGGTTGTTTTGATCCACAATGAGCACCCGCTGATTGGGCAAAATTTGTGCAAAACGTGGGCGGTCTAAGCCCCGATCCGACTGCTCCGGCTGACCTTTTTCGCCGAATTGCCATACCACTTCGTTGTTTTCAGGGTTAATTTCTAACAAGCGATGGTTATCGGTGTCCGCAATGAGCACATGACCTTCGGGGGTACGCGTACAGGCGTGAGGTTTATTCAACGCCTGTTCTTCAGCATCTCCGTAACGCCAGTCCAGATTTCCGTCGCGATCCGTGCGAATCACGCGGCTACGGGAGCGTTCCAGCATAAAAAAGCTGAGTTCAGTCAGGGGCTGTTCTTTGTCAAAACGGGTAATATGGGCTTTATTCTGGCTGCCCTGTCGGCTCCTGGCAAGACGCTCCTGAATCATTTTTTGCAGTCGCTCCTGAGCAGCCTCAGAGGTTTGTCCATCGCTCTTTCTCGTGCGCAAATAGGGATTGTCCACGCCGTGGCGGGCAATAAATTTACGTGTGGGCTGAGAAGACTTCATTTGCACCTTGGCCCGCTCAAAGGCGGACAAACGACAGCCCCAGACCACTTCCTGAGCTTCTTTTTCAGACTCTCGCTCTGGCTTAATTTCAATCACCGCGTTTTCACTGAGCAACATGACCAGTTTTTCGTCGGGCAAATATGCCGCGCGGAAAGGAGAGTCCATCTGATACTCCTCATCACCCACATTGGTTTTATGCTGCCAGAGAATATCGCCGTCATCGTTGATTTCAATCAGGCGTAGATTGCCCGCGTCTACAATCAAGGTATTTCCGTTGGGCAGGCGCAATGCGGACTGAGGATAGGACAAATAACCTTCTTCGGAGCCGTAGGCACCGCTATCCACATTCTCAGGGTTACCGTATTGCCAGACGATTTCCCGCTCTTCTAATTCAATCACCCGGTGATTTCCTGTGTCCGTAATCAGCAAATTACCGTTCACCAGACGCTGTACGTCAGAAGGCATATTCAGCAGATCGTCTTCAATGCCGTACTGGTCGGTAATGCCGTACTGATTGAGCACTTCCGACTGACGGTTCACCTCTACAATACGGTGCCGTCCCTGATCCACAATCAAAATATGCCCCAACCCGTTAGCGGTAGCTCTCACGGGCGATTTGAGCTGACGCTCTTCGTTGTCGGGCTTGTACTCCCAGAACAAGCGTCCGCTAGGGGTCATTTCTACAATGCGATTGGCGGACATATCCGTAATGAGGGTATTGCGATTGGGCAGACGTACGGCGTCCCGCGGAAAAATCAGTTCAAAACTGCCTTCTGTGAGCAAATCCTTGCCCGCGGTCCAGGTAATGTTGCGCTCGGTGTCGATTTCTAAGATACGCTTGCCTTCCATATCAATGAGCAAAAAGTGCCCCGTGATCAAATTTTCCATGGGTGTAAGAGAGGCAATACTGATCAGGCCCTTTTTGAGCATTTCTTCAGGACGCTCAATTTCGTAGCCGCAGTAACTACACACATAGGAACCAAACAGAGGCTTAGAACAATTGGGGCAATTGGAAGGCACCGTGGGCATGCCCACTTTCACCAGCGAATCCCGCTCGTATTTGTGCAGCATTTGCTCCATTTCTTCCCGCAGGATCACCATTTCGTAGGGCTTACCGTCTAAGAAATCGCGCAGTTTAATAATGGCTCCGGTATGCCATTCCAGTTCATTGCGGGCCCGGGTAGCTGCCGCTTTCAAGCGCTCTCTGTGCTCTTCGTAACCTTCGTCTTCGTCCAGCAGCACCTGTCCGAGGGTTTTACGCTTAATATCCTGAATACAGTGCTGCACAATTAAATCGTCAGCAGCCGGCGTAATGTTCATTTGCGGCGCCTTTTCAGGCTTGAAAGCAGGCTCCTTTTCCTGGCCTTCTTCAGCAGGAGTTTCGGCCTCTTCTTCCGCTTGCTCCTGTGCCTCTTCATAAGCCCGCTGATCCATGTCCAGCATTTGCACCGGGGCGGCATTGGCTTCTGCTTCGGCCAGTTCCTGTTCTCGCAGTTCCAGACGCGCTTCGTGCAGGTCTTCGGCAGTAATCAGATTTTTATTCTGTAAAAGCTCAATCAGGTTTTGGTTTTTGCTGGCCAGGGGGTTCAGAGCCTCAAAACACAAGGCCGTGGGACGTGTCCCATCTTTAATAGCGTAGCGCTGAGTGGTTTTCATACGTTGGGTATCCACTACAGATATCACGGGCGTAAAGGGCTCAGGCTCGTTCAGATAGGTCATAAAAGCCAGACTGTTTTCATCAGGGTGAAGCACCATCAAGTCAAAGGGCGCATCACTCTTTACGCTGTACAGGTCTCCCTTGATACTGATTTCTTTGAGCAGTTCGCCGCTGTTGATATCTATTACCTTGAGTCCCGGACTGGGGCGGGTACTCAAAACAAATAAACGGTCTTCTCTGAGCACCCCGTTGCCCAGCAGTCCCGCTCCCGGAGACAGACGCTCCAGAGGAGTGCCGTCCATTTTCCAGCGACCTATACTGCTGGTGTAATCCGTGGCCAGAATAGAGTCACTGGCGGGGTGAAAGTAAACGTGCAACCCCCGGCTAGAGCCAGGTTTACGCAGCTGAATTTCGGCGGTAAGCACGGGCTCCGCCATATTTTCCAGATTAACTAACGCCAGTTTGCCCTGATAGCGGTTGACTACCCCCAGCGTTTTTTGATCTGGAGAAAGATACATGTCCAGAGGACCAGAGGTAACGTCCTGACGGGGCGTAATGGCCCATTGCCAGTGGGAACTCAAAGGCAGATTATGTTCCGCTAAGACATCTGTTTTCAGACAAACGCCCTGAGGCGCGAGTAAAAGTGACTGCACCAGCGGATCGTGCGTGCTTTCCGTTAAGGGCAAATAGTCCATGTGTTCAGACTTTTTATGGGTGTCTTGTTGGATCAGTGTGACGGCATTTCCGGACTGGAGCCAGTTGTCAGGGGCAAAACGGTGGTCTTCAAAAGAGAGCTTTAGCGTACTTTGTACGGTCTGATCAGGATACGTTGAAAGTTCTACAGTCTGGGTGGCCTGATTCAACCCAATGACCGAACCCTTGAGTGCCTGTTCTCCCGCCCTGCGATTGGCTTCTAACTCCGCTTTTTCTTCCGCTACCTGCGCTTCGCTAACAGCTTCCTGAGCAATGAGAATCTGCAAAAGCTTTTCCAATTGTGTTTGATCCGCCATAAATCACCCTCTACAATTCAGATAATCTAATTTTAGCACGGGCATTTTCAAAATACCGCACGGGTTTCGTGTATGCTATAACTAAGTGAATCGTTGAAATAAAATCAGAGCGAAAATTAAAGTGAGTGACCATCCTGACGACTATCCTGACATTAATAATCCGGCAATCCTGAACCTGATACGCATCGGGGGTAAAGACCTTGTGCTTCAGATTATCGCGCTTTACCGTAAGCATATGCCTCAGAAGATAGAGCGCTTGTCCGTATTTGCCCAAAGTGGCTTTGCCCCGGACACTCTTGAAGAAACCGAGCGTCTGGCCCATTCCATTAAATCCAGCGCGGGCAATCTGGGTTTATCTGAGGTGTTGACAGGCGCGCTACACCTGGAAAAGGCCGCCGCTTCCGACAGCAGTTCTCAATGTTTATCCGCATTTGAAGAACTTGATACAGCTTCAAAAGATGCTGAGCATGTACTCGTTACATTAGAAAAGCAATTGCAGCCATGAGCTTAAAACACACCATCGCCGTCGTTGAAGATAATCCCGACAACCGTTTACTGTTGCGCGCATTGTTAGAGCCGCGCTATTTGATTCAGGAATACGAAAACGGGGTCCTGGCATTAGAAGACATGCCGCAAAACTTACCGAATCTGGTGCTCATGGATATTTCGCTGCCCTTTTTGAGCGGTGTAGAAGTGCTCGAAAAAATGCGCGCGGACGAGACCCTGAAAAACATTCCGGTGATTGCGGTCACCGCCCATGCCATGAGCGGAGATAAAGAAAAATACCTGGGTTACGGTTTTGATGATTATCTGGCTAAACCCATCTGGGATGAAAGTCTGCTTTACACCACCATCGACAAACACATCTAAGCCCCTTACTGAACGACCTTACTGAACTTTTTTACGGTCTTCTTCCCGTTGGCGGGCCTCGATTTGCTGAGACGTAGGAGGTTTGGTGAAATAGGTTTTCTTTTTGGCACGGCGCATAGGACGAGACAACATCACCTGATCGTTACATTGATGCCCTTTGCAATGAGATTTGCCCACACTTTTTATGGGGGGCGCATCGGGAAGCACTTCCGTTTTTTCGAAAGTAATAGCGCCGTTAGCACTCATTTGCACAGGAGTTATTTCAGCCACGGGGAATGTCCTCTCGGTCGTCTAAAAATCAGATTCTAAAGACTGAATGTCTACACCCTGATAATAATGTTTAACGATATCTTTTGCAAGATAACCGTCCGCAGCCATTTGACGCGCTCCCCACTGAGACATGCCCAGCGCGTGGCCCCAGCCGCCGCCGTTAAAAACAAAGTTTTGCCCCTGTTTTTGCACCTTCCATTTGGTACTATAAAGCCGGGCCGCAAAACGGAACTTATTGCTGTTGAGCGTCACACTGCCTCTGGAACCGATCACTTTGAGGGTTTTCACCCGACCCTGAGGGGTATGAGTCAGGGGTTCAATATGTTGAATCGCTCCCACATTGTGCCCCAGCTTTTCGAGAGCTTGCTCAATCTGACGGGTGCTACGCTCTAAGGTCCAGCGGTAACGAGAAGCCGCCTGGTCAAAATCTTTAACGGGCTGAATATAGGGAAGGTCCACACCCCACACTTCTTTGGCAGAGTCTGTGTACCCTCCGGAGGTGGAGAAAAAGAGCGCGGTAATGGGCTTATTGCCGTGGGTAATAATTTGACCTGTGGTGGCTTTTACGGCTTCCTGAGTGCCGGGATGCTCTGTTTTCATGCCTTTGTACACCTGATCAGAAGTGTCGTCGTTCATATCAAAACCGGAGGCTTTGTGCTTACCCCAGTTGGCCACGGCATAGGTACGGGCCGCCATGGCCTGAGCCTGCAAACTCTGCTGCGGCCAGCTGGCGGGACTTTCAGAGGGTACCACAGACTTCAGGTAGTCTTCCAACATGACGTCATTGGCCACGTGAAAGCCACCGGCAGTGGGAATCAGACGTAAATCGCCCCGAAAGCGAGCACCGTTGACTTGCAAACTTTCGTCCTCGGTGTTGAGTTTAAGCGTGCCCTGGAACACGCCCAGAGAACGTCCGTCTTGCAAGAGTTCAACGCCACCGGAAGTGTGGCGGGCCTGGAATTGACCCGATAGCTGTTCCAATAAGACTTTATCGCCCTGCTTGTTTTCAATGGCGAGGGTGGCATTTTGTAGCTGAAAGCTCACCTGCTGCTGATCTTTTTCGAGAGCTATTTTCAAGGGGGTGACCGAAAAATCGGGCAAATCGTGCAAGGCGGGGGCCACATGTTCCAGTTTTTTGAGCTGAATTTCAAGGGTGGCTTCAAGAGAGGAAACGTCCGGAGGTGTTAAAGTTGCAAAACGAATGCCCATGGCGGGAACACTTCCCCGCAGTGCAGAAGCTTTTAACTGATCTACAGGGGCCAGTAACGCCGGACGCGATGCAGAAGACCTCATCGGAGCCTGAGCGCTAACAGAGGTGGGGAGCACTGGCGAAACAGGAGCAGATGTTAAACGACGAAGGGCCTGAAGCATAGTAAATTCAACCTTATTTAACCTGAAAAGAACAGTTTCTTAATCTAACTATAATATTTATAGCGTATAAATGCAAGAATCTGACGTCAGTTCTTACGCATTTTTTAGCATAATAAAAACAGGAGTTTTAATCTTATGCGATTTAGTGTTCCGGCTTTAATAGCCCTGTTAATCTTACCCGCCTGTCAGGCCCCCACCGTAGCCCCTCCGCTCCAACGCAACGGAGCAGCCACAGCAGCACGTCAGGCGGTGGCTGTGCGGCAACTGTCAGAGGAAGATGTGAAGACAGAAGGGATTGGGGCCTGGCAAGGCAACTGGCGCGGCACGTGTTCTCTCAAGGCGGCCGGTGGCAACGACATGCAAAGCCCCTTTGAAATGGAATTTGGTCTACAACCAGGAAGCAACGGCAACTGGGACTGGACCACGGTGTATCATTTGCCCCAGGGAAAACAAACCCGTGCTTATACACTGAAACAAGAAGCACACGGTCATTATGTAGTGGACGAAAATAACGGTATTTTGCTGGATCAGTTTTTGATCGAAGATGGATTTTCTTCACTGTTCACCGTCAACGGGCGGGTGCTCCACGTGGATTACCAGCACCGGGGCAATCATATTGAAGTGAAAATGGATATGTACTCCCTGCAAAATCCCCGCCGCTCCGGCAGTTCACAAAATCCTGTCAGCAGTTTTAGTATGCGTTCCCGTCAGGCATGTAAACTCTATCGTTAGATACTGTGTGGGGCTTGTCACAGCTTTTAAGCTTTTGTTAAACTGATATTAGGATTGTGGTAGAAAAGGTAGAAATTTATATGGTAAAGCTATTTTCTTTGAAAAAACAAAATTTTGCCCTCATGGGACTGGCCGCCCTTCTGGTGGCTTGTCAGGCACAACGTCTGGCACCACAACAAGGTGTTCCTTTTAACCGCAACCGCGCAAACGTACAGCGGTTGAGTACCGATACCAGCGGATTTAACCGTTTTCGCCTGAGCGCACAGCTGGAACAAGAACTCAGCCAACTGCCCGAACCCTCCGAACAAGAAGTTCAGCCCACAGAAGCCGAATTCACCGTCATGCTACACGCCGGTGATGTTCACACCTCCTACATTCAGGAAGCCCACCCTCAGTTTTTCACAGAGCTGGATAAAGGTCTTTCCAGTATCGAGCAAATTCTCCTCCATGACGGTCACATGTCTGCAGCGAGCTATGTACAACACTGGCGCGATCACATTGCGGAAAACACCGAATGGCCTGATGCTCAGAGCACCACATATAGCGGCCCTTTCCGCGCTTTGGAGCACGGCATGCCCACCCCTACCGTGGGCTGGTTTGGCTTAAAAAATGCCCGCGACAAGGCCGAAGAATATTACCAGCGCGCCCTGAGCGCCTGGAAGCCGGAACTGGCGCCCACTCACCGCGAGCAAGCAGAAGCCTGGGCCTGGCTGGGACGCACCTCTCACTTTATTCAAGATCTCACCGTTCCCTTTCACACCCGTCCGCTGGCGCGCCCTGTGCAGATTCGTTACCACAATAAGTACGAACGAGCTGCTCAGCAGCATTTTCGCCGTTATTTGCCCACCGTAAATAGCGATCTACACAATGTCTGGGCCAGCGATCCCTATCCCACTGATAAAGCCTGGGGAGCTTATTTCCCTCAGAATATGCCGGTGCGGGACATTATGTTTGAACTGCGCAAACGCTCGGCCCCCTTCTATAAGATGGTGGCCCAGGGCGACTCCGAAAAAACCCACAACTGGGAAAAAGCCCGCGCTGTGATGATTCCTTTGGGAGCAAAAGCAACCAGCGGCCTCGTGGTGAAGTTCCTGAGAGACGTCAAGGTCGCCCCCTGAGTACTCCCATGTTGCCAGTAACCCTGGCCGCACTAGAAGATGAAGCCACAGACGTTCGGCGCATTACCCTTGACCTTGACCGGCACTATGCCTTTTTTCCGGGACAGGCGTTGGATTTGTTCCGGGTCATTGAGGGACGTCAGAATACCCTGAGCCTGGCTATTTGTTCCCCCGCACGGGAAGACAATCGTCAGATTGAACTTGCGGTCAAACGCTCCCGGCATCCGGTATCTCACTATTTATTTACAGAAGCACAAGTGGGTGACACCCTTGAAATTTCACCCAAAGCCTTTGGTGAGGTGATTTTTCGCCCCGTGTTTGGCGATGAAGTGGTTTTGATTGCAGGAGGCATTGGCTTATCTCCTTTGCTAAGCATGTTTCGCACTATTCACGAACGCTGGACCGACTGCAAAGCCTATCTGGTCTACTCAGCCGCCACACCGGAAAGCTTTGCCTTTCGTGAGGAAATTCAGCGGGCCTGTGCAGACAATCCGCGTTTGAAAGCCTGGTTTAATTTGAGCCAGCCTGCGCCTACAGCACCCGATTGGATTGATCATCAGGGCTATTTGAGTACAGAATTTTTAGCGTCGCTATCACTGCCCACCCTTGCTCACCACTATCTCTGTGGCCCGGAATCCATGCGCCTGAGCGTGGAGCAGATATTGCTACAGCAAGGCGTTATGAAAGAAACCATTCACTACGAACTCTGGTAAACTGGCCTTTCTTTTGATATAAAATCTTCATATTGGGTATAAAATAGATAACAGCATACCAAGGAGCCCTCCCATGCCGCGCTTAAACGAGCCACAGACACCCTTTGCCCAATGGCCTGTTTCCCCAACTTCTCAGCCCTCTCCTTTACTGGATCAACCAACGACTCCAGAAAAACCCGTCCCTCAGGAAGCGCAAACGCCTACATCCACCCCCTCCAAAAATAAGACACAAACCTATGCCGAACACGAAAGTGCTCCCACCGCGATTACTTTTACCCAGCGCAGCGAAGCCACCAACAATGCCCAACGCACCTCATCTACCTCACCGGCTCCTTATGCTGATGCAGGAGTCACCGACGACGGTATAGCTTATGCAGGAGCTGCAGCCATTAAAGGCAGAGATGCCAAAACCGGCATAGAGATGGAAGTTTTCAGCGCCTCAGGTCAGGTGGGCATGCAAAATGAAGCCCAGGTGGGTATGGCCCGCATGGGTATCTCTAGCGACTCAGGCGCCAATAACGCCACTATGGATATTTTCACCGCACAGGCCCACGCAGGTTTTTATAACAAAGATGGATCTACCGGGATTAATGTGGGCGCTACAGCAGTTGCGGTAGGTGTTGAAGGCACGGCATCCACCGGAGCAAGTGGGGTCACGGGAGGCGTCTCTATTGGGGTAGGTGCAGAATATAGTGCCGGTGTCCGTGACGCGGACGGCGATGGCTACGGAGAAATTGCTTTACGTGGAACCCTTGAGCTTGGTGTGGGTATTACCCTGGGCATTCAAATCGAAGATCCCAGAGGTTGGGGATGGTAAAATTCGTTAAATAAGGTGTATCGACTTCAGAGTAACGTTTCTTTTTCGCTATAATGTTACAATGCCATTACAGACCTCTCCGACAACACCCAAAATTCCCCACTATGATCACTTCGAAGAAATTGGCACCGGTGGTATGGGCACCGTATATCGCGCCCGGCACACTTCCACCGGCGATATTCATGCCCTGAAAACCCTGCGTATGAATCAGGCCAGACCTGAAGAGCGCGAAGAACTCAGAGCTCGCTTTGCTCGCGAAGCCCGTCTGGCCATGAACTTTGACCACCCTCAGCTGGTCAAGGTATATGACTTTTTTTCCTATGGGGACAACGATTATCTGGCCATGGAATATCTGGAGGGAGATACCCTCAAGAATCATCTGGCAGGACGTCTCATTCGCAGCGGACAACACGTTATTCCCTTTATGATTCAGGCCTGTGAAGGCTTGCAGTACGCCCACGATCAGGGCATTATTCACCGGGATATCAAGCCGGACAATCTGTTTGTAACACAAAAGAATAACACCCTGAAAATTATGGATTTTGGCATTGCCCGTCAAAATAACGCGGAACAGTTCCTGAGTCACACCCAGCCTGGTCTGATGCTGGGCACCTTAAACTATATGTCGCCGGAACAATTGCAAGACACCGCTAACGTAGATCCTCGCACAGATATTTTTTCTCTGGGCGTGGTGATGTATGAGTTGTTTACCGGCGTGCAGCCTTTTGCTCAGGCCAGTATGGGTCAAACCATGTTGTCTATTTTGTCCGAAAATCCTGCTTCTCCTCATACCCTGAATCCACGTCTGCCTCAGGCGCTCAGTGAGATTATTGAAAAATGCCTCAGCAAACGCCGGGGACAGCGTTATCAGTGCGCCCGGGATCTCAGCAACGCCCTGCGAGAAATAGAGGCATCTCAGACTCCTTTACCTTCTATCAAAACTGCTTCAGGTACTGGCCAAAGTACGGGTCAAAATACGGGTCCCATTAACACCCAGACGACTCGACCCACTCCCGTTAATTATCAGGATTATATAGACCCTGAGGTGCTCACCACGCGCCAGTTCTTTCACCGTGAAATGGGTCTGAGCTTGCAATGCCAGAGTGACGGCATGGGTGCCACGCTAAGTTACGATCCCACTTATGCCACGCGTCAGCTTACCCCTGAGGCCATTCAAAACTGGCTCGCTGAGCATCGCGTGGTCTATGGTATTAAGCAAGACATGTTAGCGTCTCTGTGTGCTCGGAACTACTTTGAAGACGTTTCCATTGCCACCGGCACCCCGCCGCAAATGGGACAGGATGCCTTCTTAGAGAAATGCTGGCAGGAACCCGTCCCGGGTCCCGCCGTTGCCGGAGACGGTTCTGTAAACCACCGGGAACTCAATCAGTGGGTATCCGTTAAGGTGGGTGACGTGGTGGCGCGCAAACACCCACTGATTCAGGGCACACCGGGTATCACCATCTACGGTGAGCCGGTTCCCGTGCTTCCGGTCAAAGACTTTACCTTAAAAGAAAACAAAGGCACCTGTCTGGATCCAGAAGATCCTCACGTGCTGCTAGCCACCACCGCAGGAACTCCCGTGAGCTTGCATCAAAGTGTGCAGGTGGTCAACGTGCTCGAACTTGAAGCCGTGAACGCCCGTACAGGCAACGTGCGTTTTGAGGGAGCTGTCATTGTGCACGGAGATATTGACAAAGGATTCCTCGTTCATGCAGGAGGCGATCTGGTGGTGTATGGCTCTGTAGAAAGTAGCAGACTGGTAAGTGAAGGTCATATGTATTTACACCAGCCGGTGTATAACGGCAGTCATCTAAAAGCCAAATTTAACGTACACGCCCGGTTTTTACAGGGCGTGGATCTCGAATGCGGTGGAGATTTAAGGGTACAAAAAGGGTTGTTCCACTGTCAGATTCGCGCCACGGGCAAGGTGTTAATGGGTCCCGATAGCTATATCAACGGCGGAGAAGTATACAGCACTTACTGGATTGAAGCCTGCAAGGTGGGCAGTGAAGCAGGACATCAAACCCGTCTGGCCGTGGGGCGTCACCCCAGCACGCAATGGGAATTGGAAAAGGTGCAGGAACAACAAACACAGATCCAAAACAAATTGAAAAACAACATCAAAGACATGCTCTATGCCCGTACCCATCAACAGGACCATCGCCTGGCACAACTGGAACAGTCTCGCAGCCAGCTGCTCTTTCAGGTAAATACCCTTAACGATGAAGTGAGTTTTTTGGAACAGCAGTTGGCCCGTTCAGAAAAACCCACGGCCTGTGTCATTTACGCCAGAGATTTTTGTGGGGATGTGCATACCAACCTCTGTGGTTCAGGCCGCAGTTTTGCAGCCCCGGAAACTGGTCCCTTTCGCCTGCGTCAGGTAGCACGGGGGCTGCGTCAGTTTGAGGTGGAAATCAATTACGGGGCAACAGCCCCAGTATCAGAGGATACGTACTGTCCGCCATCCAATACACCATCAGAGCATCCACATACCTGAGACGCGCTTCTGCCGCCTCTTCTTCACGCAGGTTGACGGTAAACAAGGTACTTGAGCCCAATTCAAAACGCTCGCGCTCTGCGGCAGCCACCTGCTCTGCGACAATCACTTCTTTTTCCGCCAGCTGGGCCTTGAGACAGCTAAAATCCCGTTTGACCCGCTGGGTCTGAATATCTTGAATAATACGCTGTCGGGCAAAAGCCAGTTGTGCAGCCAACGCCCTTTCGATACTATCCAGGCGGTCCAACTGCCCCTGTGCCTTTCGCAGCGCCGGAGGATAATAAAACTTAACCCCACCCAGCGCCTCGGTTTCTTTATCGGATTTATCGCCTTCACCAATATCCTGAGACAGCTGAAAGTACAGATCCAGCACCGGCCAGCGCAGGTTCTGAGCCAGCTGTAACCCGATATCATTTTGCTGCTGTTGCAGCGCCACGGCCAGCACTTCCGGGCGCTGCTGCAAGGCCTGACGCTGAGCTGCATCTACCCCTGCCAGGGGAACACAGCTATCAATCAGAGGCACAGGGTCAGGCGTTTCGGGAATGGATCGCGTGGGGTCCAGATACAAGCGCAGCTTGAGCAGGGCAGCCTGACGATCTTGCTGGATTTCTAAGAGTTTTTGCTGGCGTTTGTAAATCGAGCGCAGGTTTTCGGTCACATAAATGGGCGCCGTTTTCCCCACGTCCACCTCGGCCTGGAGCTGATCCACTTTAATTTGCGCCCGTTCCAATAATTCTGTGGCCACCAGCTCTTTTTGAGCCAGCGCCCGCCATTTCCAGTAGGCTTCAAGACCATCCTGCAAATAGAGCAATTGCTTGGCCAACAGGTCCATTTCCGCGCGCTCAATATCCAGACTCAGCAAAGAAAGGGTGGCCCGACGATCGTCAATGTCTCTATTTTGCAGCAACGACGTGTTCAATCCCACGCGCCACTCTCCGAGATTGAGGGTTTCTTTTTTACCATCATAATCCGCAAAACCGTTTTTACCCAGACCGTTGCCCAGACGATAACCTGCAAAGAAATCTGTACCCCAGAATGCGGTGGGCTGACGCACCTCCGCATCCAGAATCACATGCTGATAATAACCCAGCGGCTGCACTTCCGCCTTGCCTTTGATCACGGTGTCAAAGACGCCCTGCTTTTCTAAAAGCTTGGCCTGATTTTGCAGCACTTTTTCGCGCGTAATTTGCAAAGGCAAGTAGAAGCGCTGCACGTCTCGTAGCACCTCACGAGCCGTGAGGTCAGCATCATTCAGAGGCGTTACCTCATTGACTGGCTGTGCTACCACGGTACCCGGGTCGCCTATCTGAGTACTCCCAAGTACCAGCAGGGCTGTTAGTAAAGCTCGCCCCCTCATTTTTTGGCCTTTTTACGCTTGATCACTTCGGTGCCCGATTTTTTCTCTTCCGGCATTTTAAACTGGGGTGGGAAACCGTTAAATTGACGCCAGAGTTCGTATCCGAGCGGTACGGTCTTTAGCATAACCCAGCCTTTGGCGTTTACGCCCTGAGGCATCACGGGCCAGGTAGAATCCGGCTCTGTCTCATCAGGCACCACCACAATTCGAAAACCTTTTTCAGGAGTAAAGGTGGGATCTACCAAAGCCACCCGGGCTCCAAAGGTACCCATGGCCATGCCGGGCCAGCCGCTAAATTGCACGGCGGGCCAACCTTCAAATTGAAGTCGCACACTGTCGCCCACGTGCACCAGAATAATATCGTTACCGTCAATATACAGCTGTACCGCCGGACTTTCGGTATCCGGTACCAGCGTGGCCAGTTTTTCGCCTTGTTTGATGTAAGCGGCCTCACTAAAGGTGTTGAGCTTCAAAACACGACCGTCTCTGGGGGCTCTGACCTCCTGACGACGCTGTCGGGCAATATCCGTATCCAGTTTTAGCAATTTACTACGGGAGTCGGCCACCTCCTTCTGGGTTTGCTGTAAATCTGCGCGACTGCTGTTAATTTTAGCCGCACTGTCCGCCACGGTTTTTTGTAAATCGGCACGGGCTCCGGCTATTTTGCGGGTTAACTCCTGCAATTTAGCCTGGCTCTTGGCCAGTTTACTAATGGCATCCTGATATTTTAACTGAGTAAGTTCCAGCTTTCGGTTGGAACTCAGGCCCTTTTCTTGCAGAACTGTTTCTCGCTCCAGGTTAATTCGGGCGGTATTTACC
>CAYFGW010000068.1:0-19891 GCA_964342365.1 uncultured Candidatus Sericytochromatia bacterium
AGCGTACCGGCGGGCGTTTCCGGTGCCAATAATGTCACCGTCACCGTCAACGGACAAGTAAGCACCGAAACCCGTACCTTTAACATAACTCCTGTGCTCACCAGCCTGTCTGCCAATAACGGCGTACCGGGTACTTCAATCACGCTCACAGGCACCGGTTTTAGTAGCACCCTTGCCAGTAATGTCGTGAATTTTGGCCCCACTGCTGGAACGGTTACAGCGGTAAACGGTGCCAGAACCCAACTCACGGTCACCATTCCCAATGTAGCGGGGACGCAGAACGTCAATATCACGGTAGCCGGACAAACCAGCGGCAACCAGAGCTTTGAAAGCCGACCCGGCATCACTACGGTGAGTCCCACTAGTGGTTCCACTGGCGACAGCATCACCCTCACCGGGGTAGGTTTTGACGCTACCGATGCCAACAACACCGTTGAATTTGGTGGCGTAATGGCCACGGTCACCAGTGCCACGTCCACCCAGATTGTGGCCACCCTCACCGAAGCTCCTGCCGGTACCGCCAACGCTACCGTACAAGTGGGTAACCAGACCAGTACCGGTTCGACCTTTACGCGACTGCCTGAGATTACGACCCTGACCACGGCCACCACCGAAGGCGGCAAAGCGGTTCTGATTCGTAGCGAGGTGCTGACCATTACCGGCACCAATTTTGACCCAACAAAAGCAAACAACAGCGTGCGCTTCACCATGAGCGACAGTTCTACCGCCACCGTAACAGGGGCCAATCTGGTTTCTGCCAAGGCCACTGAAATTCAGGTGAGAGTTCCCGGTGATGTGGATGACGCTGGTGATGTCACCGTGCGCGTCACCACCAATACTCAGAATAGCAATAACGCAGTAGGCACCGTGCCACAGATTGATTTGAACTTTACCGGAGGATTCCAATAAATGAAACGACTTCATCTCCTTGTGGGTTCCTCCCTGGTGCTGACCGCCTGTCAGGCTCCAATTCAGCGTACAGCCCCGCAGCAACACATCTCTTCACAAGCGCAATCGGTGAATCTCGTGGCGCAGAATATTCAATCACAAAATGTTAAAACAGCACTGCCGCTGATCCTGCCACAAAGCCCTGTGCTGGAACCGGTGCAAATCCGTCCTCAGGGCAGCATTAGCGTAAGAAACAACAAGGTGAACGTCAATATTCAACTCCCTCCGCTGCCTGATAGTTTTAAAACACAGGCCCTGGATCTAAGTGCTGCGGCAAAAATCGTGGCCACCGTGACCGACTCCCACGGAAAGACCTATCAACCGGACGGACATACGGCGGGCGAGGTGGATTACCCCATCACTGGCGCGTTGAATCTCACCTTTAGCGATATTATACCCGATGCACTGCTCATGGTGGAGCTTCAGGTTAAAGACGGTACGGGCAACATCCCACAGGCTAATCTTGCTTCTGTGGTGTCCCAGACGGGCACTGCCGATGTGAATGCTGTGATTAATTTTCAGACCACGCCCACAGCTCTTGCCATGAAAGCACTGGTGGCTACTGATGCAGATCGCGCCCGGCTCATTGATTTGCCGGCTCTGGTGACCAAAATGGCTGAAATCACCGGTGTTTCAGGTACAACTCCAAATTTTAGCTATACTACCCATCCTACACTGGTGAATACAGCGCAGATGGCCACAGATTTAGCGGGTTCGCAGCCCGCTTTGCTGACCGCTGCGGATTATCGTCTGAACGGTGCCACGGTAGCGGTTACCGTACAGGGGCTTGTGGGCAGTGACACCATGGAAGTTCAGGTTACGGATGCTGCCTCTGCCCGTGCCACGGCACTGGGTAATGGCTTAACCGCTATTGCCGGAGCCACACCGGGAACAGGCGTAAATGTTTTGATGGGGGCAACAACAGCGCCCGCTAACTCGACCCAGTACACCTTTGCCGCCAGTACGAATCCTTTGACGCTCACCGAAAGTGCTACGGTCGCCGTGACCGTAACCGCTACACCTGTAGCTATTAATGTAACCAACATGGCTCCTGCTTTTGGTACAGTGGGCGATACAATCACTTTGACGGGTACAGGATTTAGTACTGTAGCAGCTAATAATACCGTTAAATTTGGCTCGATAACGGTTCCAACTACGGATGTAACCGTCAACGGCACGGGAACTCAAATCACTGCAAAAGTGCCTGACGGCATTTTTAACACACAGTCAGTCACTGTAGAAGTGGGTGCCACCACCAGCAACGGATCTGACTTTGAAGTCACTCCGCGAATCACTTCACTTGACGTCGGATTTGCCAAAATAGGCGGTAATGTGGAAATAAGAGGAGATGGCTTTTCTACAACAGCTTCTGAGAACATTGTCAGGTTCGGAAGCGTTTTGGCAAGCAATGTAACGGTTCTTACTAGCAAACACCTCAGAGCACAGGTTCCGCCGGGGCTATTTGGTCAACCGAATCTCACGGTACAGGTAGGCAATCAAACCAGTACTGCATCAATTTTTAGAATTCAGGGATTCATCAGCAGTATTTCTAGTAATACGGCTACACCTGATACGGTCATTACCCTGACCGGTTCGGGCTTTAGTGGTGTCGCTAGCGATAACAGGGTCAGGTTTGGTACTGGTGGAGCTGTGGTTATACCCACCAGCGTTAACGCCGCCAAAACGATGCTGACTTTTGCAGTGCCCAATAGAGAGGGAACAAAAGCGATAGAGGCTTTTGAACTCAATGGCGTACCCAGCAACGATCCTGTGACGTTCAATTTTGTCCCCAAAATCACCAGTTTGAGTAGAACAAGTTCCTTTGCAGGACAAGGACTTATTATATCGGGCAAGGGCTTTGACCCCACAGAGAATGATAATAACGTGCGCTTTGGCACAACGTCAGCCACCGTCAACTCGTCGAACCGTACGAATATCAATGTGACAACACCCGAGATGCCCGCCGGGGATTATGCTCTCACTGTGGGTGTTGAAACCCAAACCAGTGCGCCCACAAGCTATGAAATTCTGCCCAGCATTAGTAACATGTCTACAGCAGCTGTTGAAGACGGTAAACCGGTTTTGATTCGTAGCGAAGTGCTTACCATTACGGGAAACAATTTTGATCCCACAGCGGCAAACAATACGGTGAGATTTGGCAACGAAACACCCGTGGCCGTGCAGACGGCAAGTCCTAACAGCATTACGGTCGTGGTGCCAGACAATGCGAAAACCCGCACACGAGGCAACGTGCCTGTGCGAGTCATTACCAATGGCAAGACCAGCAGCAGTAAATTGGCCATTGTTTCTTCAGTCCAACTTGATATTACCAACGGAGGATTCTATTAGCATGAAAGTTTTTTATTATAGTCTGATACTGACAGCAGCCCTGAGTGCTTGCCCTGCGCAAACCTCAACCCCTGTGAACACGCCCGCAACCCCTGTGCCGCAGAAAAGTGTTCCTGCAACGGCAGCCTCTCCCGCTGCACCTGCGACGCGTCCCTCCCCGGCGACGGTTCCTTCAACCAACCCGGATACCGGAGAAGTAATACAGGTGCCCGTGCCCGCTCCCTCAGTACAAGGCAGTCTGGGCTTTTCGTTGCCAGATAACGTCACCGCCGTGCGTTTTGTCAGTCAAAACGATCGCTTTTTAGATCGCAAGGGTGAAAAAACCACCTTTAATATTGAACTGGTAGATGCTCAGGGTAACGTGGTTTCCTTAGAAAACGTGCCTTTAGAATTTACCAGCAGCAGACCCAAAGAATTTTCGGTCAACGAAAAAGGCGAAATTGAGGCACTGGTGAACTCCGGTTTTTCTATTATTGAGGTCAAGATCACCGGCACGGACTTTGAAGCCCGCAGTGTGGTCAACGTGAACGACGCCAGTGTCGGGGGAGGCGGAGGTAGTTTTACACCCGCCCCTGCTCCCGCTCCCGTAACGCCTCAAAACGCGCCTCCGGTCATTAACAGCTTACAGGCCAGTAGCACCACCGTCAGCGGCACCGGAAAACTGGTCAAACTCACCGCTGCTGCCACCGACGCTGACGATACGCTTACCGATGCCAGCTATAGCTGGAACTGTGCACAGGCAGGCTGTAGCACCTTTACCAGCAATCAGGGCACAGAAGTCTTCTGGCGCAGTCCCGCCACCACGGGCAGTTACGCACTTAAGCTAACGGTTACTGACGGTCAGGCCAGCGTAGATCGCGATGTGAATATTACGGTAACCACCGGACAGGGGAATTTGAATATTAACCCCTGAGCAACGTATAAGACTCCATGCCTTCAAAGGCGTTAGTCTGATTTAACGATTCTGGCACGGTTCTTTTATCGAGAAAGTACCGTGCTTTTTTTCAGGCCGTTTGTGTCTCAAAGCCCACCACGTTGCGTTCTGCTTTGCTAAACTCAATACCCACCAGCACAATACTTATGCCCGGTGCCCGATATTTATCGGCATAACCTCTGTCTATGAGCTGTTTTAGGGCTTCACCCGTGGCTTTGTTTTCTACCACTTTAAACTCAAATAAATATACCGTCTGTTCTAGCTTGAGACTCAGGTCAATGCGCCCTTTGTGGGTAATGTCTTCAGGCTGCACATTTAAGCCTAGCGCCGCTAACTGACTGTAAAAGACACTGGCGTAATAGCCTTCAAAATGGGCAAGCGTATTCTTTCGATACCATTCATAGGGAATACTCGCAAACAAGGCCTTAATACTTTCATACAGCGCAGGCATATCTTCATCATACAGAGCATCTTCTAAGAGAGAACGACTCATCAGCGCCTGAGACGTTGTTGACCCGTAGGCCGGTAAAAGAGCCGCGTTAATTGCGGATTCTACTTCTCTATTGGGATAGCCCAGCGTATAAAACCAGTTCCCGGAACGTTTTTGCTCGACTTTGTGAAAAGTCAGGTAGCCGGTCTGCCACAAAAGTGCCTCTATTGCAATGTGCTCTACGTCAAAATTAGACAATACGGCTTCACTACTGAGAAGCCGAGAAAGATCCGGCGTAAACCACTGGCGTTTTGCCAGTAAGTCCACCAAAAAAGTGGGAGTGCCCGTTTCAAACCAGAAGGGTCGAAACTCACGTTTTTGAAACAATAGCAGTACATCAAAAGGGTTGTAAACCTTAACTCCGCGCCAGTTGTAACCGTTATACCAGTCTCTAATAAGTTGCCTGTCTAGCCCGGGTAATTCAGGTGAAAATACGGTATCTACATCGTGGTCCGTATAACCACAAATACCCGAAAAGGCAGGGTCAAAGGTGATATCGTTGAGGTTATTAAGTCCTGAAAACAAGCTAACCTTTGAAAATTTGCTTACGCCTGTAATAAAAACAAACTGAATGTGCGCGTCCGCTTCTTTAAATACTGAATACAAACTACGTAGCGTGTCTCGCATTTCACGAGCGATTTCCGGGCGCGTCAAGTGGTCGAGTATGGGTTTGTCGTATTCGTCCACCAGTACCACAACTTTTTGTCCGGTACGCGTATGTAAATTTTTAACCAGGGCGTATATACGATTGGGCAAAAAGTCGCGATGTTCGGCCTTTAAACCATGTTTTTCTTCGATTTCTTGCAGCTGGGCTGAAATACTTTTTTCTAAAGTTATTTTTGAGTCTACAACGCCTCGACCAAAACCCAGACGCAAAACGGGATAGATTAGCGACCAGTCCCAGTAAGCCTCGGCATACAGCCCTGAAACAGGCTTTTATTGCCTTCATAGAGTTCTTTGAACGTATCTATGAGCAAACTTTTGCCAAAGCGCCGGGGCCGGGATAAAAAGTAATGCTTTCCCTGAGCAATGAGTTGAAGCGCCAACGGAGTTTTGTCTACGTAATAATAGTTTTTCTCTCGGATTTCAGAAAAGGTTTGAATACCGATCGGCAGCTTTTTGCGGGGCAGCATACTTTGTTCCATGGCTTCATTATACGCTAACCGGGTTGTCGCATTTCACGTAGTCATGCTTCTGTGCTAACAGCAAAAAAAAGTAGCTCAGCGTCTGAACGCCAAACTACGGAAGGATTGCTGACCTGAAATATAGAAACTAACTAAAGGCCCATAACCGGGAGAACACCGAGCGGCGACGGTATCGTTTTACCGACGGTGATTTGGGTCTGGGCAGGGTGGACACGGGAGCCGCAAGAGCGATAACCGCCGTCCCACAAGACTTACATACGGTGATTTCCGCCTGGTGATGTCGCTCTGAACCCGGTAAACCTTTACTGCATAAAGAACAATGCGCCATTTGTTTAAATCCCCTTGTCTGTCTTGTGTCCTTAATGTAACATTTATGTGACTTAAAAATCAACCCCCGTCACATCAATTGAAGTAAAAAATTGTGTATATTGAGAAATTAAGCTGTTTCAGGAGTATTTGATGTCTGAGCGTTACCAACCTGAAGACCGTGCGGCATGGCGTCACTGGTTACAAAATCATTACGAACGTGAGGACGGCGTGTGGCTGGTCTCGTCTGAACAAAGAGCGAGTCAATGCCATGCTCGCGGCTAAAAAAATGCACCCGGCGGGTCAGACCAAAATTGATGCTGCTAAAGCAGACGGCAGTTGGAGCCTGTTGGATGCGGTGGAAAATCTGGAAGTGCCCGAAGATCTGGCTCAGGCACTGGCCGAATATTCAGAGGCCGAGGCCCATTTTGAAGCCTTTCCACGATCGGTTAAGCGCGGTATTCTGGAATGGATTGTGCAGGCCAAACGTCCGGCGACCCGCCAAAAGCGGATAGCAGAAACCGCTAAAATGGCAAGCCGTAACAAGCGCGCCAATCAGTGGCCTCGCGACAAATAAGCTGACTCACAAATGGTATGATACTCAAAAAAGAGAGGGCATTTTATGGGCCTTACACCGTCATTGACGTCTTTACAACTGCCCGAAGATTACGAGGATATGTTCGCCTTTCTTGATGCGCGCTACGCCCGTAAAAAAGACCCCTGGGGGCTGGATCATCAGGTGATTAAGTCGGCATTGAAAATCGTCTGGCCCCTGTATAAACACTATTTTCAGGTGCGCTTATTTGGAGCCGAAAAACTCCGTGACGAACCCTATATGGTGGTGGCCAATCACACCGGGCAAATCGCCTTAGACGGCGTGCTCTTATACTGTGCCTTTTTAACGCAGCTGCATCCTCCGCGTGTTCTACGTCCCATGGTGGAACGCTTTTTAGCTCGCCTGCCCTTTGTAGGGAACACTATTGCTCAGGGCGGGGCTGTGCTGGGTGATCGTCAGAACTGTAAGCGCCTCATTGAAAACGGTGAATCGCTGATGGTATTTCCTGAAGGCGCCCGGGGCGTGGCAAAAAGTACCCACAATTATTATCAGGTGCAAAAATTCAGCAAGGGCTTTTACCGCATGGCGTTGATTCACCATACGCCCATTGTGCCCTGTGCCATTATTGGCTGTGAAGAAATGTACCCTTACGTGTATCAATCAAAAGACTTAGCCCGACAGCTGGGGCTGCCTGCTTTTCCGCTGAGTGCCTCTTTTTTACTGGGGCCCATCGGTGCTTTGCCTTTGCCCAGTCCCGTGGATATTATTTTAGGGGATCCCATTCCTCCCAATCCAGAACTTGATGTGGATGCGCCCGACAAAGATATTGAAGCGGATGTGGCCCATATTCAGGGTATTGTTCAGGATATGGTGCGCGAGGGCTTGAAGCATCGCAGGCCCTTTAAAGAGCGGTTAGGTTTGCCCGACCAGAGGCGCGTATGACAAATCCCATTAAAAATATTTTAATTATCGGGGCTGCCGGGGGCTTAGCACAGCTTTTGATTGAGCGTTTGCAGGCCAGCTATGCCAATGCGCAGATTGTGGGGGTGGATTCCAGACCTCTCAAACCCACGGGCTTACCCAATGTGCAATTGCAAAGCTTTCGCTACTCCCGGGGGAATTTTGAAAAACTGTTCAGAGAATCTGCCTTTGATCTGGTTTACCATCTGGGACGTGTGAGTCATGCCAATCCCGGCAATCAGCTGAGTCTGGCCAAACGCATGGATTTAAATGTTATTGGTACCAGTCGGATTCTGGAGCTCTGTTTAAAACACAACATCAAAAAAATGGTGATGCTGTCCACCTTTCACGTCTACGGGGCCCTGCCCGATAATCCTGCTTTTCTCAATGAAGAAACCTTTTTGCGGGCCAGCGTGGCCTACCCTGAGTTACGGGACGTGGTGGAAATGGATCAACTGGCCACCTCCTGGATGTGGAAGAACCAGAATCATATGGAAACGGTCATCCTGCGCCCCTGTAATATTATCGGGTCGCGGATTCGCAACGCCATGAGCCGTTATTTGCTCAATCGCTGGACGCCCACGCCCATTGATTATAATCCCATGTTTCAGTTTATTCACGAACTGGACATGGCCCGCGTGCTGGAGGCCTGTATTGAAAAAGTGCCCACGGGCGTGTACAACGTCAGCCCTGAGGACTTCATTTCTCTCAGAGATGCTCGTGCCACCCTGGGAATTCCCGGTCTTCCCGCCTCGCTTTTTTTGTTGAGCTGGCTGGTAGTCGGTTCCAGGCGTCTGAATGCGGAGGTCCCTTCCTATATTCTGGACTATCTTAAATTTCCCTGTCTGATTGATTCCAGTGCACTGAATCGTCTTCTGGGCGCGGATTTTTACGATTACAGTATTCGGGAAACCCTCTCCTTATTAAAATCCGCGCGATAGTTTTGGGCTGAATAACCGCCGGGACTTTCCCGGGCTAGTACTCAGCACCTGTCAGCGTATAATGAAATATCATTTGTTAACGAGGCTCTTCGTATGGGAAAAATAAGCAACGTCACGCTGTTCATCTTACTTCTTTGTATTTCTTTGACAAGCTGTGCTATTTTGCAGCAGCAGAAGGAAAATGAGAGGATTAGCCACGCAGCTCTGAAAAGCTACATTAATACTGACAAAGCCAGAGAAATGCTGTCGACTCAGCCCCTCAAAGGCCGATTGGAACGGCTCACCAAAAAGCAGGCAAAAGCCTTTGCCGTCACCCGACAGGTGCTCAAACCCGTCACGCAGGTGATGCAGGGATACATTCTTTCTGAAGGACATAGCCAAGACCAGAACAGTCGCTCGCTGGTGATTGTAGATCCAGAGCGCGAGGTTCTGATGGTGGCATGGGTAGATATCGACACCCGCAAAGTCAGGATTTTGCTGGACGCTCCTGAGAACCTGTCCCCTGAGGTGGTGCCAGAAATGGAAGAGTACGCCGAGGAGTGGGCCATGGGACAGTTGGGGATGTCTCAATAACCCACGCCACTCTGAGCCTTTATTTCACCGCAAAACTCATGGTAAGCACGGCGGTAATGTCTTTTTCAATAGTGCGGGTATCATACATGCCATAATCGCTCACTTCGGTGGAGTGAGGGCGCGTAATTTGAAACACGCCGGTGCGCACCGAACGGACGGGACCTAGAGTGTTTCCCACGCTTTCTACAATTTTAGCGGCCCGGTTCCGCGCGTCCTGGCTGGCCTGAGAAAGCATTTTTACCCGTAAATCTCCCAGCTTGGTGTACAAAAACTCAGGGGGGGTGGATTCAAAATTTAAGTTGCGGGTCAGCAATTCCTGAGAGGCTCGTGACAGGGCCTGAATGCGATCCACGTCTGGCAGACTCACTTCAAAATTCTGTGTCATGACAAAGCCTCTGATTTGGTTGGAGTTGCGTCCGTTGGGCAACTGCTCGTAAAGGGTGCGGGTATTGGTGTTCTGTAAGCTAAACGCATCTTCAGGCACGTTTTTCTCCGTTAAAAAATAACGGCGTACCTGTTCTGTGTCTTGCTGTAAGTTTTCATAAGCGATCTGCCGTGTGGAGCCCGTGACGCTGACATTGCTGCGCCAGACGCCGAGATCTGCCCGAATAGATTCCCGGGCAGAACCGGTCACCCGAATGGTATTGTCCGCATTTTTGAGACTTGTGAGCGATTGTGCCCCGAACCAGGCAGCCAGGACCAGTGCTATGGACATAACGGTGAGCCCGGCAAAAACCTGTGGAAAGGATCGCTGTGTGTGTTCTGTCATGATATTCCCCTTTTTTATAGTATAAGGTGTTATTACAGAACAAAGACGCCGCAGCCTTAAAAAGTGTTCACCGAGTTTATTTCTGGGGTGCTAATGGGTCCACCAGAAGATCAGGGGGACGGGTGCGGTGGCCATTAGCGTGACGCCAAAAAATCGCCCTGGCGAAAGCAAGCGCAGGGCTCCAAAACTGGCGGCCAGTCCACCCCCACCGCCAATGAGCGTATTGCCCGGCACGTTGAGAAGCCCCAATAATAAAAGTTCCGGGTATTTTTCCAGAGCAGATAACCAGCGATAGCCCGGACGCTGTTTGAGGCGCTCAAAAGCCCGCTGACTTTTTTGAACGCCCGGGGAATCAGGGTTAAACCGGTGCCTGGCAAACCAGTAGGTGCCGTTCAGGGCTAACTGGGTCATGGCAAAAACCCAGAAAATTCCCCATTTACCAAAGCAAGCCATCAAAGCCATGCCCAGTTCTACACCGGGCAAGAAAGGAATGGCCAGGCACAAGCCGTAAACCGCTAAGCACAGAGAAAGCATCAAAGGGGCTTGCTCCCCCGCTGCGGTGTTGACCAGCTCCTGAAAAAAGGTTTGCCCGTAGAGTAAACCTGTAAAAAGGCTCAACAGGAACAAGCCAACGATCCAGCGGCGTAGCAGGATTCGACGAATCATTGAGCGTGCAGCACAGGCGTGTCTCTGGTCTGTAAGTTAGCGCGTTCCGTGGCCAGTGATGCTGCGTTGCGAATCAGTTTGTTCAGCATAGATTTAAATTGTAGCGACATGAGCGTATGCATCACCGTGCGCAAGCCCACAGGTGCCTTCGCCTGAAACGAAAAATCCATCACCGTACGACTGCCTTCAGAGGTGGCTTCAATCCAGATATCTGCCCACCCGCATATGTTTACCGGGGGGGTACTCCACAATTTCTTCTTCTATGTCACGGTGGATCTGGCCCGTCGCCATACCAAAAATAACAGTCTGTCAGAAGAAGCTTTCTGGAACTTTGCCCGCGGCGTACTTAAAGGGGAATCTCTTTAATACTTCACCAGAAACGCAGATTGGGCACCCGGAGGCGTATAGTCCAGAGGCTCAAACTTCACTGCATCATCCAGTTCAGGCAGCGCGGCTTTCAGCTCGGCGGTCACCATAATTTCTCTGGGACCAGCGGTATCTTCCCCCAGTTTGCTGGCCGCATTCACCTGGGCGCCAAACACATCGTCGTCTCCGATTTTGAGCACGTCACCGTAACCAATGCCCAGAGACAGCAGCACCTGTTCTACCGGATCGCGATCTGTGTTATACGCCGCAAGGGTTTGTTGCATGGACAGTGCACATTGCAAAGCCCTTTCAGGACGCTTGAAAATCACCATCATGCTGTCGCCTTCTAGCTTGAGTAAAATGCCGTTGTGATTGTCTATGCAGGGGACAAGCAAGCGATGAGACTCGTATATGGTTTGCAGAAAATGCACAATGCCATAATCTTTGACCTGGCGAGAAAACCCTGAAAGATCTGTAAACATCACGGCCCAGGATTCCCCAAATAACTCCCAGATACGTTCATCAATACACGCTTTGTCGCTGTCTTTGTGGGTGCGTGACTCAATCAGCTTTTCTAAGCGTTGCCACGAAGAACTGCTGTGAATGCGAAAAGAATAGGGAGTGGTACTCGGTACGCTCATAAAACCTCTTCTAGCAGCCTGACACGCTCAAAAAAGGTGTTCAGGGCTTCCATATCTGATGATTCGGGCAAGGACTTGCCGTAACGCACCTCATTATACAATGTCGTGAGAGCTTGCAAGGTTTTATAATCGGAAGGCTCAAGCTTGTTCTCCAGATGCTTCACTTGCTCAGTGGGGGTAGCTCCCGCAGCGTCTGCACTGATTTTTTTGAGCCCTTTTAAATAACGCTCCACGTAACGCTTGCGTATTTCTTCGCGGGCATAAGCGGGCACAAATCCGCCAGAAACGGGACGCCGACTGCGCCAGTACACCCCTGCCAGTAAAAGCACAATGAGAGTACCTATGCCTGAGACCATAACGGGCCAGGGGAAAAAGGTCAATACACCCACCAGTGCGCTAAAGACCGCTATGATGGACTGGAGTGTGCCACTGAGGGCATTGCGCAAGACGCTTTTGACCCCTTCAGGAATCCAGGCAGAAATCACGTCCGTGAGATAATTAAAGAAATTACCCAGGCTGCTGCGTTCGTTCATATTATTGCGGGTCAGTTGGGCCAGATAACCCGGCGTGGCGTCAAAGGGCACCCAGCCATGGTGGGGGAAGTAGGCCTCCACCCAACCGTGGGCATCACTACTGCGCACTTCAAAATAGCCGGTCATGGGATTATACTGTCCGGGTACATAACCTGTGGCAAAGCGCGTGGGAATGCCCAGACTGCGGGCCATGACGGCCAGAGAGGAAGCAAAGTGTTCACAGTATCCTGCTTTTTGCTCAAACAAAAAATAGTCAACGGTATCCCTGTTTTCAGGAAAAGTGGGGATCTCTAAATCATAAGGGTATTCGCTTTTGAGGTGGTTTTCTAAAACCTTGATAGCATCATAAGGATTGGTGGTGTCCCGGGTCAGTTGCGTGGCCAGATCTTTGACCCGTTGAGGCACCGTTTCCGGAATTTGATAGTAGTTAGCCGTAATAGGCTTATCGCGCATTTCCTGCCAGCTAATGGTGCGCAGACGCTCCGGCTGGTGCTGAGGAATATCTGAAATCACCGTATAGGTGGTGCCCGCAAAGAGCTCAATGGGGCTGCGCAGCCCGCCGTACTTGTCTATCAGCACATAGTCTGTGGGAAAGTAAATTTGTTCCGCATAAGGCGCCTTAAAAATCAGGTTGCTCTGATCTCGCTCAATAAAAAAGGTCTGGGTAACCCGTTCCCGGGGTACTACGTTGCGCTTGAGCTTTCGGGTTTCTCTGACCCACAGCGGTTGACGAAGACTTTCAATCCGACCCAGCTCATAGGGCTCTGTCATGCTCCAGCGCAGCCCGTCATAGGTGTCAAACCCCATGCCGCGCCAGTAGCTGGAGCGGGTGCTGCGCACTTTCATCACCACTTCATCGGAAAGTTTTCCGCGATAGTTTAAGTCCAGTTCTGTGCTGAAGCCATAATAAGCCATCGGGTCAAACTCCCGCTGCTGATTGCGATCACCGTTTTTACCACGGTTTCCGTTCTGGGCCTGATCTGGATAGGCGGGGTTTTTGATTTTACCGTCAAAAGCCGGCAGGTTGTCGATGCGCAGGGACATGGGGTACGTGCGAATCTTCATGCCTTCATAGCGAGGCAGGCTAAAAAACACCCCTGCAGACAGAGCCAGACTTAGACCCAACACCGGCCACGAAAAGCGGGCCCAGAAACGGGGTAGACGACTTTTGACGTTCTGTGATGACAAATGACTGGCCAGCAGGCTGGAAATGGCCAGCATGGCGTAAACGAGTAAATACACGCCGAAAACCGTGCTGCGACTGGTGGTGGCCGCCACAGAAATCAGGATCAAACCCACCCAGATGGAATAAAACACGTCCTTGCGTCGGGGCAAATCGTAGCTGTGTAGGGTTTGTAGCCAGATCAATAAGTGAGCCAGGGGAACGCGGGCGTCGTAGGGATTGTCGTTAATGCCGTAAAAGAAGTTGGCCAGTGCCACCAGCATCATGAGGGCTAAAATTAGCTTGATCCACCAGTTTTTGGCCCGTCGCCGTTGCCAGCTGAGCCAGGAACCGATACCCGAAAGGGCAATAGCTGCTAAACCCATACCCCAGGAACTTTCTGTAGACTGTACCGTGGCGCCAATGGCCACCGAAACTGTTAAAAAAACGAGCACCCGCAACAAGAGCGAGTCCTCAATTTCTTTGGGTTTATAACCGTCATGTTGTAAAAGATTGCGCCAGGTGCTTAACATAACTTTATTCTAATCCAAAAACAGGAGTGGGCTCTACCGTCTTGTGGGGTAAATGGATACAAACGCGTTGCGGGGCTCGCAGTTCAGGCTGGTTGCGCAGTTTAAATTGAGTTAATATCTCGTTAAATTGTGGTATTTGCTGCTATTCTGAAGGTTATGTCATCCGTATACATCACGCTGCTCCGTGGAATTAACGTGGGTAAAACCCACCGGATTACCATGGACACGCTCAAAGGCTATTTGTCAGATTTGCCGCTGCGTCAGCTTAAAACATATATTCAAAGCGGCAATCTTGTGTTTACGGCTTCAGCATCTGCCCGGAGCGTCAACACAGATATAGCTCAGGCTTTGGTCAAACAGAACCTGTCTGTAACAGCTTTGACCTTTGATGCGCAGAAGATGCAAAATATTCTGGATGGCGTTCCCTATGAACGCTGGGGACTTACCACGGAAACGAACCCTTCGCGGTTGCATCTGTTTTTTCTGTGTAAACCCCTCGAACCCACCGTTTTTGAAGCGTGGGCAGCGTTAAAAACATCTCGTGAACATATTTTTCAAACGGAGCAAGTCCTGTATCTTTTTGCGCCTGACGGCATAGGTCGTTCTAAGCTGGTGCAGCAAATCGATAAAAAGCTGGGCGTGCCCGTGACGGCCCGCAATGTGAGAACGATTCAAAAACTCACGGACATGGCGCTGGCTCTGGTCTAAGTTCACGTCAATTAAAGAGAAGAAATTATGAATACAACACAGTTAGAAACGCCTTCGAACAAATATGTTCCGTTGAAGTTTCAAAAACCCACAAACCTGAAAAACGATGTGCTTTCGGGGATTACCGTGGCGCTGGCCCTGGTGCCAGAAGCCATTGCCTTTGCCTTTGTGGCAGGGGTAAACCCCACCGTAGGGCTTTATGCGGCCTTTATGATGGGGCTAATTACCGCTATTTTTGGTGGCAGACCCGGAATGATTTCCGGAGCTACCGGTGCCGTGGCGGTGATTTTTGCCCCGCTGGTAGCCAGCATGATGGCCAGAGGCGATGCTGCTGGCCTCAGTTTTGATGCCTCCATGGGCAATGCGCTGGGCTACTTATTTGCGGCCGTCATTTTAATGGGCGTGATTCAAATTGGCTTTGGTCTGCTTAAGCTGGGCAAATTTATTCGTCTGGTTCCCCATCCGGTGATGCTGGGCTTTGTAAACGGACTGGCCATTATTATTTTCCGGGCCCAGTTTGAACAGTTTTACAAAGATGGTGCGCTGTTACAGGGTGCACAAATGGCGGTAATGGCCGCTCTGATTGCGCTGACCATGGGCATTAGTATTTTACTGCCCAAACTCACCAAAGCGGTTCCTGCCACCCTGGTGGCCATTTTGACCACCACCGGCATCAGCTATTTGATTAACAAATCCAATCCCGGACTTGTCCTCACCGTACTGGATTTTGTCAAAGACAAAGACCCCAAAATTGAAACCCTGGCAGCGGGCCTGCCTACTTTTGCACTCCCGCAAATTCCCTTTACCGTGGATGCTTTGATGGTGATTTTGCCCTTTGCTATTCTGGCGGCCGCCGTCGGATTAATCGAGTCTCTGATGACCCTGACACTGGTGGATGAACTTACCGAAACCCGGGGACGGGGCAATCGTGAATGTATTGGTCAGGGATTGGCCAATGTGGTGAACGGTTTCTTTGGCGGCATGGGAGGATGCGCCATGATTGGTCAGAGTATGATCAATATCCGTGGCGGAGGTCGTGGGCGCACTTCAGGGATTACCGCTGCGGTGGTCTTGCTGGGCCTGTTTTTATTTGGGGCCAGCATTATTCAAATGATTCCTCTGGCGGCGCTGGTGGGCGTCATGTTTATGGTGGTCATTGGCACCTTTGAATGGTCAAGTCTACGTTTGTTGGGTAAAATTCCTGCCACAGACCTGTTTGTGATTGTGCTCGTATCTGCAGTCACAGTGGTTGAAGATCTGGCCACCGCCGTCATGGTGGGCATTATCTTTTCAGCGCTGGTATTTGCCTGGGAAAAAGGCAAAGCCATGCATGCTCAGAAGCAAACCGAAGGCAATCAGATTACCTATACCCTTGAAGGCCCGCTCTTTTTTGGTTCGGTGACTTCTTTTAAAGACCTTTTTGACTTTAAAAATGACCCCGAACACGTGGCTATTGATTTTAAAAACTCAAAAGTCTGGGATCATTCCGGCCTGGAGGCGTTGCAAAACGTGACCGAACGCTACGGTCAAAACGGCAAAAAGCTGCATCTGCTCAATCTCAGTCAGGACTGTCAGCAATTGCTCAAAAAAGCCGATAATATCGTGGAGCTGAGCGTGATTGAAAGTCACGAGTGGCATATGGCCGACGACGCACTGGATTCCTGATCTCGCTTAACGTTTAGCACTTATTTTGAAAAGAAGAACCCATTATCGGGTTCTTTTTTTATGGCATGAAGATAATTGCTTTTTGGAACATTCAAGCAGGAAGAGGCAAGAGCTGCTGTTCCAAACACTTAACATTTTATAAAACCCTCATTGATTGAACTTTTATCGTATCCATTCAGGTACTAAGTAGAAGAGTCGGATAGTTTTTATCACCAAAGTAGGCTTGAAGCGCCTGCTGGCAAAATGCCCAGACATCTAGCTTCTGCTGACGACACGTTTTGATGACGCTCTGGATGCGTTCCATGAAAAGCATTCCTCGTTCACTCTGGCTACCATACTGAATTTTTCTGACCAACACAAGTTTACGTAACGCACGCTCTGCGCGGTTAGCAGTGCTGTCCTCATCTGTAAGGCGGCAGTGGCCGCCAACAGCTGAAGGCTTCGTAGGCTCTACATCATGTGTCAAAAAAGTCCACAGGCTTTGTTTCACACCCAGCATCCTTTGACCAGTTTTAGCTGTTTTGCTGTTGGCACTACGAGAGGCCCCTTTCAAGCACGCCCCTTTTTCAAGCTGCCCCTCTACCTGAGTTTCCACCACTTTCTGAAGGAGCTTTATCTGCTCTTCTAATGACATGACTTTAATTTAGCAAGTTTTACCGATTTTGGTTTGATACACCTGAATGGATACCTGCAAAGAACAAAAAAATCAAAGAGAAAGCGCTTATGAAATTAATTAACGCATTAATTAATTTTACAGCCCGTGCGCAGTGCACCGGCTTTGTTGCTTGCCAAACATGGCCGAGGAGCGCGCCAAAAAGTCCTGTGGTCCTTATTGCGCTTTGCAAAATGCTTTGATTCGTTCAAGAATCAGCGTGTACCGCGTCTGACTGGCCTCGTCATTCCAAATCCATTGAATGGACTCCCTAAAATCTGAATCTTCCAGGAACACTTGCCAGTGTTTTCTCAGGTAATTTTTTACGTCTTCAGAGCTTCCCGTGATTTCTTTCACAATTTTGGGCCTGCCGTTGATGACTCTCACCCTATCTTCAATGTCTGAGTTAGAAAAGAAGTCTCCCTGCCCACGATCCAAAAAAGCACAGGTTTTTGTAGCTAAAAAGTAGGTTGCTGACACCAGGCGAATGTCAATGTCGTTGGGCAGTGTGTATTCTGTGGCGTGTTTTACGGCATCTGCGTACCAGGGATTGGTGAATCCCAAAACATTCTTTTTGAGCGGCATAAAATCTACCACATTGTTGCCAATTTTCCAGCGGCAAACGGGGCCTTCTTGTTCTGGCTCGAATCCTTTTGTGCGTAGCAAACGCTCAAAAGGATTCGAGCCTTGTAAGAGCTGATTTCCGTAATTACGTCTACGTCTTTTGTGGGCCTGCTGATATACAAAGGGTCTTCAATAAGCAAATCTGTTACTGCTCCACCCACAAAAACAAAGTGATCCAGTAAATCTTCCAGAGTACTTGCTACTTGCATGATCATGAGCGTTCCAGCGCTGGTTATCATCGGCGGAATAATCTCTCTTCTAGTAATTCCATTGCCAGTTTCCGCTCCCGTGCCTGTCCACCCCGCAAAGCGTCCACGAGTGTTAAGCAGGCATACAAAGGTTCGTTTCTTTGGCTAGCCTCTGGCACCGAATGAAATAAAGGCTCAAAAGCATATCCCGCATCTTTGCCCTCTGGCCAGGGCCACACCGGCGGTAAATCCTGCCCCTGACCCATCATTTCACATAGTGGATTTGCAGCATAACTGGTTTTTATCCCCCTGGTTTTTCCACCTGTTTTAGCGGGATAGACGTAAGGCACACCATATTTCAGTAACTCAGAAAAAGCCCTGCGGTTTACCACTTTTTCGTGTGGATTGAACAAGCGAGAGTGTTTGGCCCGTTTAATGCCTGCATGAACTTCTGAAGCACTCATACAAAGCGTTTCTGCCAGTTGTGAATAGGTCCATTTTTCCTGAGTCAAACACAGCTGAATTAGAATAAGGACATCTTGTGGTTTTAACATAGATATATTCTATTCGCGAATAGCGAATAAATCAAGTCAAAGGGGTTTTAATTTTACAGCCGGCGTTCGTTTATGCCCTGATTTAGTGGTGTACGGCCCGGTAGAGGGGTAAGGGTAATGCTTCGCGGCGTGCGCCGAGGTGCAGAGACTCATCTTTTTGCATACGATCAAACCAGAGGACGCCCGCCTGATCGGTAATAATGCCCATTTCGGCAGCGGTCATGGGCTTTTGAATCAGCCCGTCGTCAATGAGAGTTTCCCCGTTTTCGATAACGGTGAGATAGCCCAGGGGCCCCAGCGTTATTTCCCGTTGGGGAGCCGCCTGTAAGTTTTGAAGTTCTGACTGTTCCTGCACGCGACGGTACACAATTCGCCCGGGGTCATCTGTGGCTGTGGGATCTGGCACATAAGCAATACGGGCTTTGGCTCCGTTTTGTGTTTTCTGGGTCATAAAGGTGCCGTCGGGAGTAATATACTGGGTGGACCGATCTGCATAAGTAAACTGATAACCGGGTACGCGATGGTGACGATAATAAGGTAAGGGCAGTGGGAAAATACGAATGCCTGCTTCCCAGCCGGATTCTCCCGGCAGGTTATTGGCATCTTTGCCAAAAGAGGCTCCTCCGAGTCCCACTTCCAATTCATATTTGTCCTTAAAGCCGATACCGCCATAGATGAGCTTATTAGTGCCTACACCCCCGGTCAAATACACGTCCTTTTTACCACCGAGGGCAAATTCGGTTTCCGCTTCCAGAGACTGATTCCACAGAGACAGCTCTCCATAACCTTCAAAGTCTATATTGTTGGTGAGCTGTTGATGCACCTGAATATGTCCACCCACATTGCTATAGGTGCCGACACTGGCGTGTAACCCGCCCACCACGGAACCCTGATCTTCCACCCCCTGATAATCGTTTAAGTACCAGCTATTGGAGGCAGAAGCTCCGATGAAAAAGGGGGTCTCACGGCTGTGTCCCACACCAAACCCTACGTTCATGCCGTCTGTTAAACGGTTTTGAGAATGAAAGGTATGCCCCACACCCAGGCCCAGCATAATGTCATTTTTCTGAAAGCCTTTTCCTGCAATGGGGCCACTGCTACCTGCTCGCAAAGAGGCGCTTGTTTGTTTATGTCTACCCAGGGCCCGGCGATACTCCAGACCGGTGCTGGCAGGTTTACCATCGCCCAGGCCAGAAACGTATCCGCCAATGTGGTTACGCTGGTCAGGCATGGCTTCAGCGCCTTTTAACAGCGTGAGCTTCATTTTCTCCAGACGTCCGTTGATTTCGAGAGTGCTTTGATCGGGTCTGGATTTTAAATCCCTGATTTGACGTTGGAGGGCTTTGATGGTGTCTTCAAAGCGCTCCAGATAATTTAAAGAGGCCTGACGTTCTTGCTTAATGGAAAAATCTTTAAAAGCGTCGCGGGCTTCGGGTAAAACTTTGCTTTCCAGGGTCTCAAGGGAAGATTCCAGCTGATGAATCAATGAACGGGTGTCAAGGGGAGTGTCTGCGGTGTTTTGTTGCTGAAAGGCGTTGAGCGCATCCAGGTGGGGAGACAAATTCTGACGCAGTGTTCTAAACGTGTCGCTCCGCTGCGTGAGTTCGGCCTCTGAAAGGGTTTTTCCC
>CAYFGW010000069.1:0-19652 GCA_964342365.1 uncultured Candidatus Sericytochromatia bacterium
CAGGTTGAGCATGAGCTTGAGCTCTTCCTGACTGGCGTGACCGGAAGCATGCAGACCCCGGCGGGATTCGTACATCACGTGAGCACCGCGCTCCACCAGCTTATTAATATTGGCGTAAATGGACTTCTCATTACCGGGAATGGGGGTAGAGGAGAGAATAATGGTGTCGCCCGCCTGAATGTCTACATGATGATGACGACTACGTGCCATGCGGCTCAGAGCGGCCATGGGCTCACCCTGGGCACCCGTGGTAATAATGGCTATCTTTTCGTCGGGGTAGTTGTTGATTTCTTCTGGATCCAGTAAGGTGCCAGGTGGGTAGTTCAGGTAGCCCATTTGAAACGCTTTTTCGGTGTTACGCTTCATGCTGTGGCCCACAAAGGCCACCTTGCGATCAAATTCCACACAGCGATTCACAATTTGTTGAATACGGTGCAGGCTTGAGGCAAAAGTAGCTACAATCAGACGGCCCTTGGCCTGTAGAAATGCCAGACGAAAGTTTTCTGCTACATCATGCTCTGATACCGTATGACCTGCGGTGGTGGCATTGGTACTGTCTGATACCAGTAGCAGTACGCCGTCTTCTCCCAATTGCGCAAATTTAAAGTAGTCGGTGGGTTTTTGATCAATGGGGGTAGGATCCATTTTAAAGTCCCCTGTGAACACAATGGCACCATCTTCAGTATGAATGGCTAATCCCAGAGCACCTGAGATGCTGTGGCAGACGTGGACAAATTCCACGTCAAAGGGACCGATCTGAACGCGGTTGCGCCCTGCAATAGACTGAAGTCGGTCTTTGTAATCCTTGTCCAGTTTGGTGATGCGCTCCTCCAGGAGTCCCAGCGTCAGTTCTGAAGCGTAAATGGGAGGGCAATCGTCCAAATCTTTGAGCAAATAGGTCAAGCAGCCCACGTGGTCTTCGTGGGCGTGGGTAAGCACAATGCCTTTGAAGTGTTCCTGATTTTCTAGTACATAGTCATAATCGGGCAGCAGGTAGTTGACGCCGTACATGTCATCATCGGGAAATTTGAGGCCGGCGTCTATCATTAAAAAGTCGTCACCGCGAAAAACCAGCCACATGTTTTTGCCGATTTCTCGCAGGCCCCCGAGGGCCAGGACGCTGTATTCGTGTGTCGTCATGGGTTTACCGTTCGTAATTTTTCTTGTGTTGTGTCAAGCACCGTGCGCAGAGCCTGACGTAAATTTTTGTTCAGAGGCTGCAAGGGAAGGCGTAGGCCGCCGGTAGCAATGCCGGACATTTCTAAAGCAGCTTTGGTGGGGGCCGGACTTGGCGCTGAAAAGAGTGCTTGTACCAGGGGGAGTAAGGTTTCATGAAGCTGTCTGGCCTGATCTATGTTTCCTTCAAAAAAGGCGTTGACCATGGCCTGTACTGCGTTCCCCGCCACGTGACTCACCACAGAAACCACGCCCTGTGCCCCCAGAGTAAGCATGGGTAAAGTGAGGGGGTCGTCTCCGCTGTAAATGGAAAAATCGTTTCCGAGTCGGGTATGCATTTCTGAAACGGCTACCAGATCACCGCTGCTATCTTTAATGGCGACAATATTGGGGTGTCTTGCCATTTCCGTTAAAATATCCACGCCAATGTTTACCCCCGTGCGTCCGGGGTGATTATAGAGCATGATGGGAATATTCACCGCATCGGCCACCGTTAAAAAATGATTCAATAAATCCGCCTGAGAGGGCTTATTGTAATAGGGGCTCACCACGAGTAAACCATTCACACCCACAGACTCAGCGGCCTGTGATAGTGCCACCGCTTCACGGGTACTGTAGGATCCCGTTCCGGCAATGACCGGTGCTCTTCCTTTTACGTACTGCACGGTGGTTTCAAAGAGCCGTTTTTTTTCGTCCGCACTCAGTGTGGGAGATTCTCCGGTGGTGCCACTGACCACCAGCGCGTTGGTGCCGTGGGATAAAAGGTGGTCAATAAGGGCGTGTAAGCGTTCTGTGTCCAGCCCTTCTTCGTGGTCAAAAGGCGTAACCATAGCGGTGAGCACCCGCCCGAAAGGTGTGTCGTTCTGCGTCATTGTGTTATTCCTGAAGATTTTTCTTCAGTTTAGCACGTTGCCCGGGCCACTCAGACGTTAGCGGCTTCGCTTTCTTCTTCATTTTCAAGGGTTTCACGGTGATCTTTATACGTTTGTAACAAAATGCGGTAATAGTCCATTAACTCAGCCACTTTGGCCTCGAGGGCTTCGCCTTCGTGGTCTGGCAGGGTCTCGGCACTGTACTCAATTTGTGAAAATAAGTGGGACTCCATATGTTCTACATAGCGCAAATCATCCTGTACATCGTCCATGCGGGGTCTGAAAAAATCGCTGAGATCCACATCGTCTTCGTCCCTGACAATTTCAATGCCCCGCGCTTCTAAAATGCTGCGCTGACCCCAGAATTCGTTGAGAAGAAAACGCAGGGCCATCAGAGAACCGTGGGGAAGTAAATACGGTGAACGCATTACAATATACAGGGCTTCGCGCAGCGAAATAATATCGTTGGCGTCGGTGAGAATAAGGCTATTTAAATAGAAGTTGGTGGACAGGCGCATTTCTGGCAGACACAGGCGCTGAAACGCTTCCATCAGCGCAAAAAATCCGCTGTTAAACACCTGATTATTGCTTTCTTGATCTTCATCTACGCCTGCATGAAGTTTAAAGCCCAGTTCCAGCACCGGTAAAAAATGTCCCATAAAATCGCCCACGCTCTGCTGAATGGGTTCAGAAAGGGCCAGACGGCTGCCGTGATAAAGATTTTGAAAGGCGTCATAGCGACCGGCGAGCAGTTGTTGGGTTTCCGGTAAAATTTCTTGAGACAGCTCCATAAACAACAGGCCGGTGTTCAACAATTGCTGAATATCTTCCACCTGACTGCGATCGGAACGGGCTTCTTGTTGACCCTTGCTCAGCTTTTGACGCAGGGCCTCTTGCTCCTGGTACTGCTGCTGCACAATGGCGTCGAGGGTTTCCTGAGCAATGGCTCCCTGGTCTACTAGCAGTTGTCCCAGTGGACGAGCGCCGGGACCCGCCTGCATTTGTACGGACAGGGCCTGATGCAGCTGATCGCGGGTAATGGCCTCTTTTTGAATGAGCAGTTCTCCCAGCGGCTGCTGAATAGACATGCGGGTTTGCATAAAGGTTTCAAATTCTTGCTCTGTCAAAAAGCGTTGCTCAATTAAGACCTGCCCCAGTAATTTATCGGGGTCCTGTTTTTGTAGCTCCAGGGCGGTATTGAGCTGATCTTCTGTAAGTAACCCGGTTTCCACCAGCTGTTGCCCCAGCGGTTTCAGGGTTAAGACAGACATGTTTTGCATGAAAATAGCACCTTTAAAAGAAGATAAAGCTATTATACCGCGTAAATCCTGTTTGCAAAACAAGGGGGCTAAAAGGGGGTGTTGGCAAATTTTGTAAAGTAGCGTAGACTAAAAAAGTCCGTAAATAAAGATAAGGGATATTTGTCATGAATAAGCTGAGTTTAAGAAAAAATAAAATCGCAGGGGTAACTCTCACGCTGTTGGTGAGTGCCTGTCAGGCTCCCGTGGCAACCCGGACAGTGTCTCCACCCATGCCTCAGCAGCCTGTATCCACGTCTTTGCAGCGTGTAAAACTCTCAGAAAGTACGCACCCCATGTTTCGCATTGCTCAGGAGAACGCTCCCATAAGTGCTCCCCAAAGCTATGCCACACAACTCACTTTGACCATAGACAAAGTGAGAGACGGTAACTATCCGTTTTTTGGGGTACTGTCGCTCATGGGCATTATGACAAATAACAAAACCCTTTTTCCTGAAAATGTTTCTGCGGAAGCGTTTCAGGCAGCTTTAGATGAACGTGTCAAAGTGTTCGGTGAAACCACCAAAAAGGCGGTGGAAGCGGAAATTAAAAATATTGACTTTATTTTGGGACAACTAAGGGCCATGTCGCCCAGTCAGGCAGATCAAAGTGATCACGAAGCGGTGATAAAGCTATACGAAGTGTTAAAGCAGATGGATACGGATTTTGTGGCAGAATTGCAAAAGAAGGAGTTGACCTCTGCCACCATTGAAGATTATTTTCAGACGTCTTTAGACGACTCTCTGGCCAAACAAGATCTGACCCTTGAGTCCTTAAGCAAACTGGTGGAAAATGTTACCCCCTTCTTGTTGAGAAACAGTACCATGGCCCTGCGAGAAATTATGTCCACGGAGCCCATTACGCGTAATATTGCCGATCACCGTTACCGGAATTACTATCTGGACGTTCGTCAGGAACTGATGCGCAATTACAACGCGGTGAATCGATTGGGTACCAATGTAGATACTGAAAGTAAGCTTTTGCAACAATCCCTTTTGCTTCAGGGTTTGCAAAACGAAATTCTGCGCGTCATTCCGACCGATAAAAATATGCAGAGCCACCGTAAGCTTTACGACTGGGCCAAAGCCGCCGCTAAAATGGCCAACAATCTCTACGAACTCAAAAAAACCGAAGCCGCTCTCGATTTTGACACCCTGTCACAAAATACTACCCTGATGGCGGATCTGGGAGAATGGACCGTGGCAGTTATTAAAGAGCGTATGCCCGACGTTTCCGAAGAATGAGCATGCTAAACTGAGGCTATCTTTACCAAAGGATTCTCTGTTTGTGTCCAGATTTTTCGTTGCCTTTTTTCTGTTTTTATCTCCTTTCGTTTTGGGCCTGACTGCTCCCCCCGTCATGGCCCAGACGCAAAAAACGCCCGTGGCGGTGCTGGAACTACGCACCAAAGGTTCAGCGGAAGCCAGTGAGGGCAATTTGCTCACCGACCGGATCCGTAGCCTGGTGGTAAGAAGCCGTCAGTACGACGTGATGGAACGGGCGCTGGTAGATAAAATTCTCAGGGAGCAGGGATTTCAGTCTTCGCAGAGCTGCGAGGGGAACGAAAGCTGTTCTGTGCGTATCGGTCAGCTGTTGGCCGTCAGAGAAATCATCACCGGTAGCTTAAACAAGGTGGGTGATTTTTACTCACTGACCCTGCGCCGCATTGATGTGGAACGAGGCATCATTCTTAAAGAGAATTTTTATGACTGCCAGTGTAGCGTTCAGCGTATTGTGACCTCGGCCTTACCTCAGTTTATGCAGGACTTTTTATCAGACGAAGCCCTTACTTCCGTGGATGAGTCTGATTCCCCGGAGCAAACTCCTTTAAGAGAAAAACTTGACCCTGCGTTAGGTGAAAATATTCGTACCCGTAAGCCTTTTTTATTTTTACTGAATGCGGGCACTTATCCTTACGCCGCTCTCACGTTTCAATACAATTTCAACGATTATTTTGCTATTTACGGGGGTGGCGGTCTGGGAAGAGACGGCGTTTTTAATGACCCGGGAGGATTTGGCGCGGTCCCCTCCGGTTTTTTCGAGCCTGTTACGGAATTTCCGAGTGCTGACGCCATGATCGGCACCAAGGTCTATTTTATGACGGGAACCTGGAGCCCCTACATGGACCTTTCTTTTTCGGTTTTAGGATGGGGTGAAGCGCTGGCGGGGATTGAATATCGTCACGAAACGGGGTTTACGGCCACCGTCTCCGGTGGCTGGGCACAACGTTTCTTTGGAGCAAATTCTCCTGGATTTGCTATACAGGGCGGCCTGGGCTACGCTTTTTAAGTTAACCGTCTAGCCAAGGGCGCACATACAGCAGTAAACTGAATGTGATATGTCACACGTTTCATTAACCCCTGAACAACAAAAAGTAGTGGCCCATAACCACGGGCCCGCCCTGGTGTTTGCGGTAGCCGGAGCGGGTAAAACCACCGCCATGGTGCATCGTATTCAGCGCCTGGTGTCTCAAAAAGTCTTTGCACCAGCGCGCATTCTGGCCACCTCTTTTAGTCGAGCCACGGTGACAGATATTCGCAATGCTCTTGATCAATGGCCCCAGTGTCAGGCGGTGCACGTGGCAACCCTGCACGCAGTGGGGCTGCGTATTTTGCGTTATGCTGCGGATCGAGGGATTATTCCTCCGCCCCGCATCGCTGGTGAAGACGGTACCCATTCAGAACGGGCCCTTTTGCGACAGGCTCTGGGCCGTGCCCGCAGCGAAAAATTAGATTTGCCCCCCAGCGTGGATGAGCAGGATTTTTTGTCTTATGTGGGCATGTGCAAGGGCAATTTCGCCTATCCGCCGGGCTCCACTGTTCAGTTGCCCGAACAGGCCAGTGCGCAAATCAGCGAGGCCGTTGCCCCTGAGGATATGGATTACTACGCTGGACTTTATCGCATTTTTGAGGCTTCCCGCCGTCAGCAGGGCCTGATTACCTTTGACGATATGCTGCTTTCGGCCTGGGAAGTATTACAGCGTCACCCGGAAGTGCTGGCGGTATTTCAGCGGGAATACGACTGTGTGCTGGTGGACGAGTTCCAGGATGTGAACGCGGTGCAAAGCGAAGTGTTGGACTTATTGACCCGCACCCACGGCAACTATATGGCCATTGGCGATGATGACCAGACCATTTACGAGTGGCGCGGCGCGAGCCCCCGGTTTATTCTGGACTTTCCCGATCGTTACCGGGCCAAAAAATATTTGCTGCGTGAAAACTTCCGTTCTCAGGCCAGTCATCTGGCCCTGGCCAATAATATGATTGTGCACAATCGCCAGCGAGAACCCAAACAACTGCATTTGACCCGGGGATTTGGGGGCAAAACAGAAGCCCGCAGCGTGGCCGACGAAGTCCATCAGGCCCGGCAGCTGGTCATGGATATTATGCGTTCCTGCCAGTCGGGGTATCGCTTTGAACAACAGGCGATTCTGGTGCGTCTCTATGCCCAGACCCCTTTTCTGGAGCAGGCGCTCATTGAGTCGCTGATTCCCTATCGCATTGTGGGCTCGGTGCCGTTTTACCAGCGACAGGAAATTCGCACCCTGCTGGAATATCTGCGGCTGGCCCGGACGGAACTGGATTTACAGGCCGCTCTAAAGCAGGGAGAATCTCTGGATGCCAATACGCTGCTCATGCAGCAACGGCGCTGGCAGCATCTGGCCAACCGCCCCACCCGTTATTTGAACAAATACTGGGTAGACAGGGTGGCCCAGCGCATCGGTCGCGGGGATTCACTGCTGCTGATTTTACGGCAGCTTTCCGAGCAGGCGGACACGCCCTATCAGCGGAAACTGGTGCAGTCGCTGGCGGATACCCTTAAATCTCTGGTGGAAGGCGGTCTCACCGAAGACGCGGGCCAGATTCTCACTGCCCTGGAGTCAGACTTGCGCTATTGTAAGTTTTTGCGCAAGAGCAGTGGTTTCCCTGAAACCGGCGAAGGGCGAGCCCGTACCGTGGAAGCCTTTCTGGATTACGCTGTGGGCAAGGGCAATCCCGCTCAGTTTGAGCAACATCTACAGGAGCTGGCTCAGGCGCAGCGTCATGACGAGAATGCCATTATTTTGACCACCGTGTTTCGCTCTAAAGGTTTGGAGTGGCCCGTGGTGTACATTCCCCACTGCAATCAGGGGTATATTCCCTATCGTTCCGGTCATTCTCTGGAAGAAGAGCGGCGGCTCTTTTATGTAGCCCTGACCCGACCCCGTGAGCATTTGTATTTATACATTCTTGAAGATTTTCCCATCTCACGCTTTCTCACCGAAGCGGCCCACGAAAAAACCCTGTCGCTCGTGCAGCAAACCGGTGAAACCCTCATGGAACAACGCCCTCGATGGGATGTGGAGGACCTGCTGGGTTTATTGCGTTCTCAGCCCACCCTCATGCTTCATCGCTATTTGTCTCAGTGGTGGAAAACCTCACCCCATTATAAAGCCACTACCCTGACCCATTTGCGTCAGCTGGCCATGCTGGCCCAGCCTCATGAAGAGGTGCTCAATCTGGATAATCAGCACTTAGGCCCCTGGTTGGCCTGGTTGGAGCAAGAGAAAGAGGCACCTTCTCCCTGGATGCAGCCGCTCATGGCCTATTTAGAAAAACAAAAGCAGGCTCCGCGCCCCGTGGTGTCAAACACGCATTATGAGGTGGGCGAAGCGGTGTGGTCTGAGCGCTTTGGTAACGGTCAAATCGTGGCTTACTATCCTGAACACGATCAGGGAGCCCTGATTGAAGTGCATTTTGACACGGGAGAATCTCGTCAGCTCTTAGCAAGATATGCTCGCCTGGAGCGGGTCAGCTAGGTTTTGAGCTTTTATTATAGGGTTCTCAAATATATGACTTTTTGTATGCTATTTTTGTTGGTGGCATTTATAGGGTTATGGAAGCTGAGCAGTTCGCGCCGTTTTCAGCTCATAGGAAAAATGGCAACCCGGGTGGAAACCCCTCAAAAGCAGGTGGCACTCACCTTTGATGACGGCCCCACGCCTGCTTATACCTCCTGGGTGATTGAACTGTTGCGCCAGAAAAAAGTCCACGCTACCTTTTTTGTGACAGGGCGAGAAACCACGCAAAATGTGTCTGCTGCCAGAGCGCTGGTGGCCGCGGGACATGACCTGGGCAATCACAGCTATTCTCACCCGCGCATGATTTTTAAATCTCCTGTTTTTATAGCCCGTGAAATTGAAGATACCGACGCGGCCATTCGTGCAGCTGGCTGGGAAGGTAAGATCGCTTTTCGTCCGCCTTATGGCAAACGTTTGTTTGTATTGCCGTGGTATCTTAAAAATCATCAACGGGCCACGGTGCTCTGGGACGTGGAGCCCGAAAGTTACCCCGGGATTGTAAAGGACCCCCGGGCCATTGCCCGTCATGTTCTGGAACGGGTTAAGCCCGGCTCCATTGTTTTACTGCATATTATGTACAAAAGTCGTGAAGCCTCACGGCAGGCGCTGCCCTTGATTATTGACGGCCTGCAAACCAAAGGATATGATATGGTCACTTTGTCGGAGTTGCAGCGTTCTGGTCAAAAATAGTCAGGGGGTAGACCAGTGCTTCTCCCAGGTGAGCGGGCGCTGTTGTGTCACTTCAGAACGTTTAAAATAGGCCCGTTGATGGGGTTCGGTTTTGATACAGAGCCAGTCAATGTTCAGCACCTGTGCTTCTACCACCACAAAGAAGGGCTGTCCGGCGGTGAGTTCTTCATGGGTATAGTGCTTATCAGGCTCAAGGGCCTGCGGCGGTTCGGGGGACTTCAGACAATGTCCTGAAGGAAGAACGTTCATATACACTTTAAGAGAGCCGGGTGAAGCGCTTTCCCATTCCTTTCGCGTGAGGGGGTTCTGATGGTGCAGGGTGACTTCGCTGTCAATACGCAATTGTTCCCCGGTCTCAGCGTTCCAGAAGTTCCAGTGCAGGCGGGAATTTTCCTGTAGTTGGTCGTACTTGGCGGAGCGGCTGTCCGTAAAAAAGAAAAGCCGATAAAAGCTGTCGTCGCAGCGTCGTAATACCACCACCCGTTGCTCCGCTTTGATTTCATTGTTTTTGGCCACGGCGTTGGCTACCACCGGCGTGCGATAGGGGTGGTCGTCTTGTTGTGTTGCAGCGTTTAAGTCTTGCCAGATACGGTCAAAGACCACGCTGAGGTCCTGTTCTTTATGCATGAACTCAGTGTAGCCTTTGACGCAGTTGAAAAATATTTAAAAAATAGATTAACCGGAAGCCAGGTGAAAAGCGCCCCGTTTCCACTGTTGCAGTTGTCCCTGATTGTCCGACAGACGCAGAGCCTCTTCAAAAGTGATCACGTCCTGTTCGTAGTAACCGAACAGGGCCTGGTTCATGGACTGCATCCCGTCGTTTTTACCGCGGGCAATCAGATGGTAGATTTCGTCCAGTTCGTGTTTGTAAATATGGTCACGCACCGTGGGGGTTACCACCAGAATTTCGTTGATGGGAATCCGGCCCACACCGTCTTTTTTAACGGCCAGTCGCTGGGCTACCGTGCCGCGTAGAACGGAAGCCAATTGCTTGAGGATTTGTTCCTGTTCGTGGGGCGGGAAAGCGTTGATGACACGGCTAATGGTTTGCACCGCATCGTTGGTGTGCAAGGTACTCAACACCAGGTGACCGGTTTCTGCCGCTTTGAGGGCCGATTCAATAGTGTCTCTGTCCCGCATCTCCCCCACCAGAATCACGTCAGGGTCCTGACGCAAAGCGTACTTGATGGCGTTGGGGAATGAGGCCGTATCGTTTACCAGCTCGCGCTGGGTCATAATACTCTTTTTATTGCGGTACACAAACTCGATAGGGTCTTCAATGGTAATAATATGAACGTCTTTGTTGGCGTTCATATAGTCCAGCATGCCTGCCAGGGTGGTGGTTTTGCCAGAGCCGGTAGGCCCGGTTACCAGAATCAGGCCGGTGCGTTCATTGGTAAAGTTGCGGATTTGATCGGGCAGTCCCAGATTGTCCAGATTGGGCACGTTAATGGGAATCACCCGCAGCACGGCTCCCACGTGGCCCTGCTCCATAAAGACGTTGACCCGAAAGCGCGCCAGGCCGCTAATCATAAAGGAAACGTCCATTTCCTGATTCTTTTCAAAAGCGTCCCGTTGTGCATTAGACAGCATGGAGTACAGGGTGCGTTTGGTGTCAGCGGGCGTCATGGGGCGCATTTCTGTGGGAACAATACGGCCGTCAATGCGCAGCATGGGCGGTGTGCCCACGCGAATATGGATATCTGACGCGCGTTTTTTTACCGCGACCCGTAAAAACTCATCAATATTCATAAGTCACTCCTTAAGCTTGTTGTGTGGCGAGGGGTTTGCCCGAAATACGGCTGAGTACCGGCAGCTGCTTGAACAGAGCCCGTACGTCTTCGGTGGTGTTGGCTTCCTGAGACCAGGTAAAGACTTCCTGTCCGTGCTCGTCCACAAATTTGACGGTGAGTTCCGTTTGTAGCGGGTTATAACCCCGCTCTTCAGCGGTGGTGGCGTCGCCTTCACCCTCGTAGCCAGTGGCAAAGCGATTCATCATATTGAAGTGGGCAATTTTGTGTACGGCTTTTACATCATAATGATGGTATGAGGGGAAGAACCCCACGGTAATAAAACGCCCGGAAGTGAGCATATGCAAGTCCAGGCTGCCAAAAGTGCCCTCAGACTCACTGCTTTGTAACTGAAAATAATGGAGCAGTACCTGCTCGTTGGGTTGAAGAATGGCCTGTAGTGAGCGGGTGATCAGGGTGCTGATGGGCCCCATGGGTTGCAACTGCTCAAACAGTTCTTTCATGCTTTCTGGTAATTCACTCAAAGGTCTCTACGCCTCCTAAATAAGGTTGCAGAACTTCCGGCACGCGAATGGAGCCATCGGCCTGCTGATAATTTTCAATAACTGCTGCAAGGGTACGGCCAATGGGTAAACCCGAACCGTTCAGGGTATGGGGATATGCCGTAGAAGCACCGGGTTCCGGGCGATAGCGTAACATGCCGCGTCGTGCCTGAAAGTCCGTGCAATTGCTACAAGAAGATACCTCACGGTATTTGTCCTGAGACGGGAACCATACTTCTAAATCATAGGTTTTGGCCGCATTGAATCCCACGTCTCCGCCACAGAGTTCCACCACCCGGTAGGGCAGTTTCAGGGCCTGGAGTAAATGCTCCGCGTCTGCCACCATTTTTTCCAGTTCCTCAAATGAGGTGTCGGGGTCTACAATTTTGACCATTTCCACCTTGGCAAACTCGTGTAGGCGAATAATGCCGCGGGTGTCTCTTCCGGCGGCACCGGCTTCTGCCCGAAAACAGGGGGTGTGGGCCGTAAAGTATTTGGGCAGTTCTTCCGCTTCCAAAATTTCCGTGCGGTGCAAATTGGTGAGGGGCACTTCAGCGGTGGGAATTAAAAAGTAATCTTTAAAGTTCACACCGAACAAATCGTCTTCAAATTTGGGTAAATTGCCGTTGGCGGTCATGGTATCCCGGTTCACCATACTGGGTGGAGAGATTTCCGTATAGCCGCGCTCGCTGTTGGTGTCCAGAAAGAAGTTGGCCAGCGCCCGTTCTAACCTGGCTCCCCATTTTTGCATTACCACAAAGCGAGCGCCGGTCAATTTGGCGGCCCGTTCAAAGTCCATCATGCCATTATCCACGCCCAGTTCATCGTGGGCACGGGGCTCAAAGTCAAAGACGGTGGGCTCTCCCACCACTCTTACCACCACATTGTCTTCATCGCTTTTGCCTTCGGGTACATCCGGGTGCAGCACGTTGGGTATGCCGATGAGCAACTCTTCTCTTTCTGTGTGGCAGGTTTGCATACGGGCTTCGGTGGCTTTGAGATCCTCACCGAGGGTTTTGACGGCGGCCATGGCTTCACTGGCATCTTCACCGGCCTTTTTGAGCTTGCCAATATTTTTAGAGGCGGTATTGCGTTCCTGACGCAGCTGGTCTAAGCGGACCTGACATTCACGGTGCTCTTCGTCCAGTTCTACCAGACGATCCACCACGGACACCTCTCCCTGTCGCTTGCGCTGAGATGCCTTGAGCGGACCGGGGTCCTGGCGTAAACGTTTGAGATCGTGCATAATCCAGATTCCTTTGGGTTTTTCTGTCTACAGTTTACCAGAGCCAGCGTTATAAAAAAGGTGGTGTTATAAAAAGGGTTGCTCCAGCAGTTCGTGGAATCTTTCAATCATATCTTCTACCATCGGGTTTTCCGCAAACTGGGCAATATGAAACAGGGCCGTACCTTCTTCTACCAGTGGTAAATGACTCATGCCAATGACAATGCCCGCACTGCGAGAACAGACGGCCTTTTGCTGATGCCCGAAGGGATCGGCCACATAGCCCAGTTCCTGCCTGGCTTCCACGTGCTGTCCTTCTTTAATTTGGCTGCGCAAGACGCCGCCCTGGGGGGCTCTTACCCAGTAGCTAGAACGTGAAATCACCGGTGTTCGCATTTTTTTACGGCTGCTTTCAGAAAGTGCGGGCAGCATTTTAAGGTGACGCATAACCCCCAGAATGCCTTTTACGCCGGCTCTGACCGCCTGTTCGTCAAAGCGCAGGGCTTCTCCTGCTTCATAGAGCAAGAGGGGAATGCCTTTTTGCTGAGCGGTAAAGCGGAAAGAGTTGGGAATGGTGGGGTTATCCAGAATGACGGGCACCTGAAAAGCCCGGGCCATTTCCAGAATGCCTTCCTGATCCAGATCTACGCGAATTTGCGGCAAATTACTGCGGTGAATGGCGCCGGTGTGTAAATCAATGCCGTGGGTGCAAACACTCAGGATTTTTTCTACAATTAAATGCGCCAGACGACTGGCAATGGAGCCTTTTTCTGAACCCGGAAACGAGCGGTTGAGATCCCGTCTGTCCGGCAAATAACGACTGTTGTTTAAAAAACCGTACATATTCACGACCGGAATGGCCACCAGCGTACCGTGCAGATTTTTTAGCTGTTTGCGGTTCAGTAAACGGCTGACAATTTCTACGCCGTTGATTTCGTCACCGTGAACGGCAGCACTCACCAGTAGCACAGGACCGTCTTTTTTACCGTGAATCACTTCAATGGGCAAATGAATCTGCTGGTGGTTGTACATTTTTCCCAGCGGCACCTGAATTTGCTGGCGCTCGCCGGGAGCCAGGACGTGCCCGGCAATGGAAAAAGGAGCTCGGGCCGTTTCTTTATTTTTGCTCAAGGGGTTGCTCAACCTTCTCAGAAGGTTTCTCTGCCTTTTTGATGCCCTTATTTTTATTGCCCTTGATATGATCCTTTTCAATAAAGGCAATGATTTTATCGGCAATATCTTTTTCAGTGGCTTTTTCAATACCCTGCAAACCGGGAGAAGAGTTCACTTCCATAATTAGCGGGCCGCGATGAGAACGTAAAATATCTACCCCCGCGACTTTAAGTCCCATGGCTTTGGCCGCTTTGACTGCCGTGGCCCGTTCGTCAGGCGTAATCTTAATGGCGTGGGCGGAGCCGCCCCGGTGTACGTTGGAACGAAACTCTCCCTCTTTGCCCTTACGCAGCATGGAAGCTACCACTTTATCACCCACCACAAAGCAGCGAATGTCGGCCCCGTCGGATTCTTTAATAAATTCTTGTACCAAAATATTGGCTTTGAGTCCCTGAAAGGCCTGAATAACGCTTTCGGCTGCCGACTTGGTTTCTGCCAGCACCACGCCCAGACCCTGAGTGCCCTCAATGAGCTTGATTATCACCGGTGTACCGCCCACCATTTCTAGCACATGGTCAATAGCATGGGGCGAGTTTGCAAAGGCAGTTACTGGCATACCCAGTCCCTTGCGCGACAGCAACTGCAGTGAACGCAGCTTATCGCGGGAGCGCACAATGGCCACCGAATCGTTGACGGTATACACCCCTTTAACTTCAAACTGCCTTAGCACCGAAGACCCGTAAAAGGTGGTAGACGTTCCCAGACGAGGAATAATAGCATCATAGCCTTTAAGTTCTTCACCGCCCTTGTAATACACCTTTGGATTGCTAGAGGTGATGTTCATATAGCATTTGGTGGGGTTGATCACGTCCACCTCATGACCACGTTTTTTTGCGGCTTCCACCAGACGACCGGTAGAATAATTATTAGGTTCACGGGACAAAATGGCAATATGCATAAACTTAGCTTTCCTTGTATTGCTTACTTTAGTTGCTTTAATAAATAACGAGATTCGGGATAGACCACAATGCGGTTACGCATGGCTTCGCGGCCCAACAGCATGCGAAAGGCCATGTTCTCTCTTGAGGTCAGGGTGATTTCAATGGGCCAGGTCTGATCGCCGAGAGTAATGGGGGTAGTAATCACATAACGTTCTTCTTTGTGGCCTCCGGAATCAGAAACCACCCGCTGATCGCTGACGGGGGCTTCGCAGTAGATTTCTTGTTCAAAACTGTGACGATCCGGGTGGAGTCCAAAGCGCACATAGCTTACGCCGTCTTTTTCAAAGGGTTGCACATCAAAGCTGTGAATGGCCGAGGTTTTTGCTCCGGTATCCACTTTTACTTCCAACGCCTCAATTCCCAGATCGGGCAATGAGGCCCATTCTTTCCAACCCACGCGGAGCCGGTTATTTTCCGTATTTTCCATAGACTGAAAGCTAACACGAAAAACCAGAATGCAAAAGACGTTTTTTAAAAAATTAACGGAACTTTTTCATCTTCACGATGAGCGTCGTGCCGTTGTAAAAACTCCATGCGATTGCCAAAAGGATCCCGACACTCAAAGCGATCCATGCCCGGAATGGGAATAGAGGTTTTAATGCTGATTCCTTCGGCTTCCAGTCTCGCTCGCCACAGGTTCAAATCTTCTACTTCATAGGCGATATGGACCTTGCTCTGTTCGCGTGGGTGATCTTCAAGTCCCACATGAATTTGTACTGCGCCCAGTTCACACCAGAAGCCCCCGCGACCGGCGAGAACTTCGGGCTTGGGTAAAATTTTGAGCTGCATCACGTTGCCGTAAAAGGCTCTGGCCTGTGCTTCCTGATCGGGTTGGACGGTAATCTGAATGTGATGAACGCTTTTCATAATTTCCTCGAAATTAAAAGTTCTTCCACCTGACGTTTGGCGGGTTGGTAGGTGTTTTCAGGCGCTTCAGGATCAGCGTAACCCAGAGAAAGGCCGCAGATCAATTGATAGGGTTCAGGAATGTCAAAGTGCTTTTCGACGGGGGATTTCCACAGCGCCAGAGCACCCTGGGCGCAGCTATCAAGGCCCAGATGTGTGGCTGAAAGCATTAGCGATTGTAAAAAGATCCCGCTGTCCAGTGCGCCGTAAGCCCCCATTTTTCCGTGGCTAAATAAAAACAGAACCACCGGCGCATCAAAAAAACAAAAATTTCTGGCCATTTGCTCACGGCGTGCCCGGATATCTGAACGGGAGATGTTGAGGGTTTGATAGAGTCCTTTGCCCGTTTCCACGCGGCGGTGCTGAAGATCTTCGGGGTAGTTTAAGATCGGGCGAAAGTCTCCGTTGGGTAAGGCCTGTTTCCACCACCCGAGCAATAATTTTTTCCAGAGGGGGGCTTTTTCTAAGGGAGATATGGCCGCATACTTTTTTTGGAGTTCTTTAGCCAGAGCGTCTCGCACATCTCCCTGAGCCAGCGCAATTTTATAGGGTTGGGTATTGGACCAGCTGGGTGAATGCCGGGCCATCTCAAGCCACTGCTCAATCACTTCTTCAGGTACCGGGCGTTGGGAGAACGCTCTGACAGAGCGCCGCTGACGCAGAACTGTTTCGAAATCAGGCATAAATTATCCTCTAGGGGGTCAGGTTTTTGGAAAGAGACCGTGCTTTTTGGAAAGCGTTCTCTGCTTTCTGATTATCTCCCAGAGCCTTATATGCAAGTCCTAGATTGAACCACGCTTTGGCATAGTCCGGTTCGATAGACGTGGTTTTTTTGAGTACCTCAACGGCCAGATCATATTGTTTGATTTCCAGGTACAGTGCTCCCAGGTTAAATAAAATAACGGGTTGCTCAGGAGCCTGTGCTAACGCCCGCTGATAATACTCCAGTGCTTCAGTCATCTTTTTTTGCAGTTGCAACACCTGACCAATATCGTTAAGTAGCGCGGCGTCTTCGGGCTGCTGGCTCAGCGCGTGGCGAAGTTGGTAGTAGCGGTATTGCTGTTGGTACCTATTTAAGGTCAGGGCTCCGGGGTAAACTTGCACAAATTTTTTGTAGGTCTCAAGGGCCGCGCCGGGTTTATTCTGCCCCAGATAGGTTTCCGCTAGTTTTGGGTAGGTATAACGATTGATCTGCGGATCCTGTAAGCTTTTCTTAAAGAGTATAACCGCCTGATCGTACTCTTTGAGTCGTAAATGGGCCTCTGCCAGCAGACGTAGTCCTGAATATTTTTCGTTGTCCTGAGCTGCGTTCAGTCGTTGCGCCTCAAGCAAATATGCTTTGGCCTGCTTGGGAGCTTGTTGATAGTACAAAGCCTGAATGCCCCGACGCAATAGCAACGCGCTATTATCAGGCAATTGCGCCTGAAGTTTGTTCATTATTTTCTCCGCCTCCGATGTGCGGCCCCCGCGCATGAGAAGCTCCGCGTAAGGGGTTTGGAACATCCAGCTCTGCGGGTTTTGCTCAGACAGTTCTTTTGCCATTTTGAGGGCCCGTTCCTTTTGGCCCAGCCCTTCAAGCATCGGTATTATGGCCATCCGGTAATAAGGATAGTTCTCAGAAGAGGCAACGGCCTGCTCCAGGTACTGCTTTGATGTGTCTCTATGCCCCAGCATCAGCTCCTGTACGCTTAGCATTAAAGTAATACCCGGCTGATCGGGCAGCTGACGATGCGCAGAAGTCAGCAGCCTGGCAATGTCTTCTCTTTTGTACCTTGGCACAAAAGCCATCAGATTCTGGGTCAGCATGGAGCTGGCCAGTTGAAACTGAAGCCACGGATCATCGGACTTAACACCCAGCTGCTCCAGCTCGTTGAGAATGACATCGGGGTCCACAAACCCACGGGCTTTTTTAGACTTGATGTTTATATAAGTTTGGAAATTTTGGTGGGCCTGAGGGTTAAGGTGTATGGCGGTTTTTACCATGCGTAAAGCTTCGCTCAAATCTTCTTTAAATAAGTGAATTTTCGCGGCTACCCGATACACTTCAGAGATGTCGGGTTTGAGGGCTATGGCTTTGCGCACGTGACGTTCTGCCAATGCGATATGATCCTGAGGTGGCGAGTGGGGCAAAATGAGCTGTGCTTTTTGGAGATCTGCAATACTTACGTAAGCTTCTGCTAACATGGCGTGGGCCTGGGGGTATTTGGGATCTTCAATCAGCGCCTTTTGAAACGCTTTGACGGCTACTTGCGCATTCTTGTAATCCCCGCGCTCCAGAGACTGAAGCCCTTCGATATAGAATTGGTGAGCTTTTGTGGACTCGGTATGTATCATGGCTTGCTGTACACGGGTGACCTGAGGTTCGGGGGTGTTCGGTTGGAGTTGCGTTAACAAATGCCGAGCCAGCTGTTTTTGCAGATTAAATACCTGCTCTGCTTGACCTTCCACTTTTCCTTTGTGGCGAGAATCGATTTCCCCAGTTTCCACGTCCACAAAGCGCACATAGGCCCGTAAGCGTGAGCCTACTTTTTCGTAAGATCCCATCACCAGCATATCTGCGCCCAACATTTTGCCAATTTGTGGTGCCGTCTGTTCGTCAGCAAAGGCGCTTTGTCCAAACTGTTGTTCTCTGAGCAATTGCTGAATTTGCGAACGTTCAATCACCCGCAGGTCTTTCACCTCAAGGAGCCCCATCATCAAGGTTTCTGCAAAACTATCGCTCAGCCACTGATCCTCAGGTTGTCCCGTGGTGTTCTTGAAGGGTAAAACCACTACGCGCAGTGGCAATGTTTTGGCGCGGGCAGTGACCGATTCATTGCTTACAGCTAACGTGGGGTTGCTATTTATAAGAGCAAAGCCGTAAATGGGCACACTGGCCAGCACCACAAGGCGTTTCGTCAGGTATTTCAGGTTCGTCATAAAGGGGCTCCTGAAGGTATATCTAAGCGTTTGAGTTCAGCGGCAGCTTCAGCATAGTTTTCCGAAAGGGACAGCGTTCTTTCAAAGGCTTCTTTTGCTTTTTGACGATTCCCCAATGCTTTCTGAGTTAGTCCCAGATTGAACCAGGCTTTGGCATAATCGGGCTTGAACTGGACGGCTTTGAGCAATGCGTTTTGGGCTTTTTCGTAAGCACGGGTTGCCAGATGCAAAGACCCCAGATTAAACAAGATTACTGGATGTTCCGGTGCAATACTCAGGGCTTTTTCGTAGTGTTTCAGCGCCTCATCATAATGATGTTGTACCTGCAAAATCTGTCCCAGATCGTTGTGCAGGGGAGCATCTTCCGGCTGCTGAGAAATGGCGTAGCGCAGCTGGTACTCTTTTAGCTTCCGCTGGCGGTAAGTGTCTTTAGCAATCACCGGATAGGCCTGTGCGTAGGTTTCGTAGTTCGCCAGCGCTTTCTCATGATCCCCTGTTTTTGAATAGGCAAGCGAGAGGGATTCGTAAGCCTGACGGTTGAAGTGGGGATTTGTCAAAATGTTTTCAAATAATGTGATGGCTTCCGGGTATTCTTTGAGGTTGATGTGCACCGTTCCCAGAAAATTATCAATGAAAGCGTCAGAGAGCCCAAAGGATGATGAGTTATAGTGCTGCTTGGCTGTCAGGAGATATTCTTTAGCCAGTGCGTAATCCTTTTGGTAGATAAATGCAGCCAGTCCACGATTAAAAGCCAGCATGGGATCATTCTGATACGTTTTTTCTAAGGCATCAAAAATTTCTTTGCCTTCTTGAATACGCTTGCCCTGCATCAATAACATGGCGTGGGTGGACTGAATCTGGCGGTTTTCGGGGTATTCCTGCGCAAGTTTTTCGGCGAGTCCGAGTGCGCGTTCTGGTTCTCCAAGGCCGCTTAATAACTGAATGGCCGCCGCCCGATAATAGGGGTATTTCTCAGCCAGTTCAAGGGTTTGATTGACGTAGTCTAGCGCTTTTTTGCGCTGTCTTGCGGCCAGTTCAGCACCGGCGAGCACCAGCGTGATTCCCGGAAAGTGAGGTAGAGCCGCATGGGCTTCTTCTAAAAGTTTGATGCTGTTTTCACGCTGTCTTTTGGCCAGCGGATCCTGGTTTTGCATCAACATAAAAGAGCCCAGGTTGAATTTAAGCCAGGGATCTTCCAGATCCACCCCCAGGGTTTTCAGCTCCTGTCGCAACGCATTAAGAGGAACCATAAAGTTAGACTCTTCCTGACGAATGGCCACATACAAACTAAAATTTTCGTGATCTCTGGGGTTCAGTTG
>CAYFGW010000070.1:0-19405 GCA_964342365.1 uncultured Candidatus Sericytochromatia bacterium
GGCGAGAAAAGAAACCTTTGCAACAACGAAAACATAACTGCCCCTGTGGAGCACAACTAAGCCGTGACGAAAATGCGGCTCGTGTGATTCTTAATTGGGCAATGGGTAGGGAACCTGCCCAGTGTGGAGGTAAGCCGTTGGGCCAACCTGTGAAGCACAAAACTCTCGCTATAGATTCAGCTTAGCGGGATGTAGTTCATATTAACATGCTAGAATACACCTTCTCGAATTTATCCTTGATGTGGCAGTGATGCCTTGACGAAATTGAAAAGAAGTAATTGATGCTAAAAATCTGGTTTGTGGACGATATGGAAAGTAATCAAAAAATGTGGATCAGAAGCTTTCCACAGGACGTGATTGCACAAAATGAATGGCGCGTATTCAGTACCTTACAAGCCCTTCTGAATGCTGTGGAAGACGGAGAGTCCCCCGATATTCTCTTTATTGACTACTATATCGGTGATGACTTTGGTCATGAGGTGGTGGACTTCTTTCTCAAACGCAGCCCGCGCCCCTTTTTGATTGCCCATTCCAGCGCCTTTGCCGCTAATCAGGCCATGGTGCAACAGGGAGCAGACATCATGCTCGAAAAAAAACCGGGCAGGTCGTATACTGAATCCATCAGACGCGCGGTAAAATCCCAGCAGGATTTATTGAACTGGCTCACATAAATATCAACAGGGGGGAAATTATGTTTAAACACAGGGTGACACATTACGCCTTTTTCCTGAGTCTTTTTTTAGGCATGCAGAATTTTTGGGTGCCATCTCTTTCTGCCAGAGAAGTCACCACCACCGGCTGGAACAGCAAACGGGGGACTTTATGGGACGTGGCGGTGTCTCAAAGCGGTGAGCGGGTGGCGGTAGGGGCCGCTGCGGGCTTTGTCAATATTTTTGATCAAAAGCTCAACGTGTTGCACACCCTGAATCTGGGTAAAAAACCCGTATATTCTGTGGCCTTTTCTCCCGACGAGCGTCAGCTGGCGGCCTGCAACTCCGCCGGACAGGTCAAGATCTTTGATGTGGTCACCGGCCAGCTAAAGCAAACGTTTCAGCCCGGGGCCTATTGTAGTCTGGTGGCTTTTGGGCAGGGGCTGCTGGCGGTGGCGGGTTCTCCCACTTCTAAAGAAAAACACCGCAGCGTCTGGTTGTATCGCTTGAGTGAGTCTGGCGTGCCGTCACCTCCCCAACGTTTTATACATGATCCGAGTCCCGTCAAATACGTTTCTGCCATGACCTTTGCTCCGGACGGAAAAACTCTGGCAGTGGGCAGCTCCAATCGCCGTGCAGAAGTAAATCTGTTTAACTGTGCTGATAAGATAAAACCCTTGCGCACGCTAAAAACTCGCGGGGACGTTTCTGCACTGCGCTTTTCCCCGGACGGCGTTTTTCTGGCGGGAGGAGGCACCGCTGGCCAGGTGAATTTGTGGAAGGTGAGCACCGGGCAACGCTTCTGGCAAAAGCCCTGGCGAGCGGGCAAACAATTTATCAGCAGCGTGGATTTTAGCCCCGACGGCAATCACGTGGCGGTGTGCGGCATGGGTTACGGGCCTCCCGTGACCCTTTATCGCAAGGGCAACGGAAAATTAATAGATGAAGTGGGCAAAAAACGGGGCATGAACTGTAACCAGATTCGCTATGACCCCTCTGGCAAAATGCTATATCTGGTGCGTCAGGTGTTCAGTGATTTTAACGAACAGGTGTTGACCCGTTACCAGCTCTAATGCGTGCCTTTCTGCCAGTGATTTACTTTTTCTTGCGTTTGTTTTTCGGCCGTTTTGCCTTTTTGTGGCTGGGGCTGCACTGGTGCACCTTGCGCATATGGGGCGTGAGCTTGTGTTTGAGAAACAGTCCTGTGCATAAGGGGCATTCCACATACTTGTGAATGGTATGGGTATCTCCGTGCATGCGCTGCAGGTGTTTTTTGACGTTTTTAAGCTGAATATCTGACTTGCAAAAAGGGCAGTTAAATAGCGGGGGCTCAGGTGTTTCGGTATTTTGATCTAAATTCATATAATCTGTGTGTCCTTCCAGGGGCGGGCTCGGAAGCGGTTGTGTTACCCTTGAAGTGATCATGTTAACGCAACCCTGTGCCCAGTGCCAAAAAGAACATTTAGCTGAAGAAAGTCTGCACAATGCTGCCGGCGATTTTTTTTGCAGTGCCTACTGTTTAAAGCAGGCCACCGGTCATGTGGATCTGGACGTGATCGATTACCAGGTGCCCGCCCGTAAATCGCTGCCGGTGCTGCCCTTTCTGGTGGTACTGGGCGTTATTTTTGTGGGCTTCTGGGTCTTTTTAATTCCCCCGGAGCTGCTGGCAGAAGATCCTGATAATCAACCTCTCAATCTGGGGCAATCCCCGGGGCAATCTTCTGTGGCAGTAGTTTCTTCTCCGGCTGCTGCTGTTGCTCCCTCTGCTGACCCCGAACCGTCTACTGATGCCGAACCCTCTGTGGACGCTGAACCTTCTGTAAGGACAAAAAGTCCTGCTACTCAGGTGGAGACAACGGTGCGCACTGAGGAAACCCCGGCTCGCCTTCAGCCGCCGCCAGAAAACCCTGAGCAGGTGAAAGCTTTTGCGCTGGCGCGTCAGGCGGCACTTTTAGAGAAAATAGACGCTGCGCGGGCGGTGGCGTTGGCCCACGAGTCGCTGGGGGTTTATCCCACGCGGGAAGCCTATCGCATGCTCATTGCCCACGCCAAAGCCAAAGAGCGTTCCGAGCTGGTATCGGTGTATTTGAGTGCCTGTCTGGCCCTGACAAAGGATTCTCAGAGCGTGGAACGCTGCTATATTGATGAGGCTACCCCCACACCTTCTCCCACGGAAGATCCGCTGTTTGCACCGATTCCTGCACCCAATATTGAACCGGCTCAAACCAGTGGAGGCCAGGTGAACCCGCCAGCGCTCAACTAACGTTTGCGGGGCTTGACCCGTCCTGTGGCTTCTGCTTCCAGGGGGTTATCGGGCCAGTAATGTCTGGGATAGCGGCCTTTGAGCTCTTTTTTCACATCGTGATAAGTGTCGTTCCAGAAGGATTTGAGATCCTGGGTGACCTGAACGGGGCGGCGCGCGGGAGATAGCAAATGCATCATAACCATCACCTTGCCGCTGTAAATGCCGGGGGTTTCTTCCATGCCAAACACTTCTTGCAGGCGCACGGGCAGCACGGGAATGTCGCCCTGGGTATAGTCCAGCCTGACCCGTGAACCGCTGGGCACGGGCAAATGGGTGGGGGCCAAACGATCCAGATCTGCCACCTTATCATAGCCCAGTAAGTAATCCAGGGCCTGCTGCAGATGCTCTGCGGTCACCTGCTGAGGAGAATTCAGCCCCGTTAAAAAGGGCCCCAGCCAGTGTTCAAGATCTGCGCGTAAGGTGTTGTGCGTAATTTCTGGCCAGCGTTCCGGTTCGTGCTGTCGCAAGAAGTTGACCCGTGCCAGCCACTGGGTTTGTGGGGGCTCCCAGGGGAGTTTATGAATGCCCTGCTGGCGCAGTACCTGACAGAGAGCCGACTGAAGCTGTTGAGGATCGGGGTTCTTGATGCGTTTGCGTTCCAGAGTAAGGGCTCCGTAGTTGAGGGTTTCAAAAACCCTGACCTTATCGTTGCGGGTGTCAATGCTCATGCCGGGAACGGTGGCATGGGCCGTGAGTTCCTCCAGCTGATCTTTTGAGAGGGCGGCCGCCAGATAAATTTTCGCTTCGCGGGGATTGCCGTCGAGATCTGCCACCGCCAGATAGTCCTGATGGGCCAGCGGATCACTCTCTGGAAGCACCGCTCCCCGCCCTCCGGACAGCAAAAAGCGAGGCGCGTCTCCGGAACGATGTTGGGCAATGCGATCCGGGTAAGCCAATCCCAGCAAAAGGCCCAGTGCTTCCCGCTGAGAAGGTCGAGGAATTTCTTGCAATTTGAGCTTGAGATGCCCCGCCAGTTGCTTTGCGCTTTGTAAAATATATTTGGCGTGACCCAGTCCTTTGTTCAGGGCTTCAAAGCGGCGCTGCATATCGCTAGTGCCTGAAATCAAATCCCGTTCTGACAACAAAGCCGCCGTGTAGCAGGCCAGAGAGCCTTCCTTCAGGCTGTTGGCCTGAATTAACATGTGAGCCAGACGCGGCGTCACCGGAAAACGGGCCATTTTTTTCCCGTGGGGCGTCAGGGTGAATTGGGGCGTGAGGGCCTGAAGCTGAATCAGCAGTTCCTGGGCCTGGGCATAGGCTTTTTCCGGGGGCGGATCGAGCCATTCTAATTCTGTGGGATCGGGGGTGCCCCAGTGGGCCAGCTCCAGTGCCAGGGGCGCAAGATCACTGTGCAAGATCTCCGGCTCCTGTTGCGGAGACATGCGCGCATGGTCTCCCGAGGACCAGAGGCGAAGACACACGCCCGGCTCCATACGTCCGGCCCGGCCCGCCCGTTGATCCGCCGATGAGCGAGCAATTTGTCCGGTGACCAGTCGCGTCATGCCACTGTGGCTGTCAAAAAAGGGTCGTCGCTCCATGCCGCTGTCAATCACCACCCGAATTCCCTCAATGGTTAAACTGGTCTCGGCGATATTGGTGGCCAGTACCACCTTGCGCTGTCCGGCGGGGGCCGGGGCAATGGCCTGATCCTGAGCCGCTGGTGAAAGCCCGCCGTAAAGGGGGGCTACAAAGGTATTATTCGGCAGATTGCGCAGGGCGTTTTGCACCCGTCGAATTTCTCCGCTACCGGGCAAAAACACCAGTACGGAGCCCGTTTCTTCGCTTAGCGTATGCTGAATCTGTTGGACAATATGAGCAATGGGCACAAATCCTGGGGTTTGCTGTCGCCGGGTATTGGCGGGTGGGCGATACTGAATGTCCACGGGGAACTGTCGTCCCTCTGCGCTGAGTACGGGAGCATCTAGAAGGGCACTAAGGTTTTCGGTATCCAGGGTGGCGGACATAATCAGCAACTGGAGGTCTTCTCTTAGCAAGCTCTGACACTGTCGGGCCAGAGCCAGTCCCAGATCCGCCTGAAGGCTGCGTTCGTGAAATTCATCAAAAATCACCAGAGCATACTCAGAAAGCTCGGGATCCTGCTGCAAAAGTCGTAGCAAAATACCCTCAGTGACGATTTCCAGACGGGTGTTTTTGCTCACCTGGGTATCCAGGCGCACCCGATACCCCACACTTTCTCCCACCTTTTCCCCCCGCAGACTGGCCATATACCGGGCCACGGAGCGGGCCGCCAGACGACGGGGTTCCAGCATGAGAATTTTTTGCTCCGTGGGCAAATGATCCAGCAAATACAAAGGCACACGGGTGGTCTTACCAGAGCCCGTGGGGGCCTGTAAAATGACCGTGCTGTGGGTATTCAGGGTGGCGTGAATGTCTTGAAGAAGGGCTTTCAGGTTACTCATGTTTTCCATGATACCCGAAAGCCAGATAGCGGTTAGAAATTCACAGTCTCTCTTAGTGGGTCACAGCCTCTTTAGAAAAGGCTGCCGCATGATCCCTAACATAGGTTTTAAAGGCAATGGGCTCACGACCGAGAATGTCTTTGACCGCTGAGCTCACGGGAGCAGCATATCCCTGTTTGAAGGCGTCCAGGATGGTGAGCATAAACCCGGCATAGTCTTCAGGCAGGCCTGCGGCGATTAATTTTTGTCGGGTTTCTTCCGGAGAAATTTCCCGGTAGGTGATCTCTCGTCCGCTGACTTCAGACAAGATGTTGGCCACTTCCTGGTGGGTCAGGGCCTGATTGCCCGTGAGGTTGTAAGCGCCAGATTCCCGGTCGCTGGTGAGCAGAGCTGCGGCCACCGCGGCGATATCGCGAGCGTCAATAAAACTTCCGGCGGCGTCTCCCGTGGGCAGGGCAATTTCGTGGTGATGCTGAATGTCGTGGATCCAGTAGCTGTTGAAGTTTTGCATAAACCAGTTAGGGCGAATAATCTGGTAGGGTAAACCACTGGCTTCCAGCTGAAGTTCCGCCTGCCGGAAGGGAATGGCATCATCGGCATCCACGCCCATGGCGGTCATGAGCACCACCCGAGACACTCCTTCTTTTTTGGCCGCCTCAATCACCGGTGCGAGCAATTTGTCTTGTCGTGTGTGTCCCGGAGGAGACAAGAGAAAAATACCGGTGGCTCCTTTGACCGCTTCGGTAATGCCGGTGCCTTTGACCAAATCCAGATGCACCTCGTTTTCTTTTTGAGGGGTCCGGGTGGCCCGGCGGGTGTCTAATCCCTTTTGCTCTAAAATTTCTGCCACTTTTGAGCCCACGGTACCGCTGGCTCCTAAAATTAAATACGTCATATATTGAACGCCTTTCGTATGTGTTGCTTTCAGGTTAATACGGTTTTATTGGTCTTGAAATGCAAATAAATGCAGATTGCATGTTTATTCGTACATGATTTTTGTGTTTGAATAATTTTTCTGACATAATAAGGTTATGGATATTCTGGCACATGTTTTACAAACGGCGGGTTTACGCAAGCGCATTCTGGTGGAAAAACGCTGTGAGGGCCCCTGGTCTTTTGATTTTCCCTGTGGGCAAAGTTTTGGCTTTCACGTGGTGATTGAAGGGCGAATGACGCTGCATACGGAAACGCTGGAGCGAGAGCTTTTAGCCGGAGACATTGCTTTTATGCGCAGAGGCTGTCATCATCAACTGTCTGTGGCCTCTGGCCAAAGTGCTTATGTGGTGAACGGCGCGTACCAGCTCTGGCACGACCCAATGCACTTTCTGTTTCAGGATTTGCCCCGGTGGCATTTTTTAACCGCTCAGGAACGGCGTTACGGCAATCCGATTCAGCAATGCCTGGGACTGCTGTCGGCAGAAGTGGAGCAGAAGGAAGAAGCCGCTGCGGGCGTGAAGGCCGCTTTGCTGGATTTGCTCTTTCACTATATTTTCAGAGAAATCAGCGCTGAAACCCCCGGATACTGGCAAAAAACCCTGGAAGAACCGCTGGTATTAGCTGCCCTCAAATGCATGCACCAGCAGCCGGAAGTGAGTTGGAGCGTTGAAAGCCTGGCCCAACAGGTGGGCCTTTCTCGTTCAGGGTTTTCCAATCGTTTTAAAGCCGCCACGGGGGAAACGCCGCTCAAGTACCTGACTGCCCTACGGATGAGCTTAGCCATGCGCGCCCTGAGCGAAGGAGATGAAACCCTCACCGCCATCGCCCATCAGGTGGGTTATAACGACGTGTTTGCTTTTTCAAAAGCCTTTAAGCGTCGCGTTGGGCAGGCTCCTCAGCATTTTCGTCAGCAGGAAAAAGACAGCCAGCAGCTGAGCTGGCGATTTTGAAGATGATACAATAAATTATTCATAGTTAAAGGATGTGCGCCCACGTGTTCAAGTCTTTATTTCCGCTCCTGTTTTCAATGGCCTTATGTGTACCCATCTTGGAAGGGTCTGCACAAGCCAAAAGTATTCCCATAGATTCTTTTTTATGTAAAGAAAGAGGGCTTGAAACCGTCTACGGCATGACCACCAAAGATTTTCACGCTTCCATTTGTTATAAGCCCGATGAGGACCGTCGCTACTACATTGGTCAGCCCGTCAGAAAAGGCAGTAATATTATGCTGCCGGTGAAGCTAAGACCCCAGGGCAACGGATATCCTGAAACAGGAATGCTTTACGAGGCTCAGAACAAAGGCTATACCTACAGCATGTACTTCATGGATCTGGGCGACAGCTACGGCATTCTCACCGTTTCAAAGGGTAGCAAAATCCTGCTTAAACAAAAGTCCAATCAGCTTGCTACCGGTGTCATTGAATAAACGCGCTTATTATTTTCTCCTGCTGATGCTACTTGTGCTCAGTAGCTGTGGCCGCTGCCATCAGGCCATGTGTTTGCCCGGAGAGGAAACGCAGCTGTTTTTGCGTGATGTGATCGCCGGAGAAGGTCCTTCGGAACTGAAAATCAGAACCCTTTCCCCCCGCCAGCAAACCCTGAATTTTGAGGTGGAAGGCCGACCTTATTCCGGGGAGCTTTTTTTGCCCGCGGAGACGCCCCGGGCCGCCATTTTATTTATTCCCGGTACCACCACCGATGGTAATCAGGACCCGCGTATGCTGGCGCTGGCCCGTTCCCTGGCCAGGGGCGGCTTTAGCGTTCTGATTCCCGACCTTAAAAATCTGCGCGAACTAAAAATCACCCCCGGCGAAATTGACGAAATTGCTGACACCTTTAGTTATCTTGCAAGTCAGTCAGACTGGGCTCCCGAAGGCCGTGCGGGCATGGCTGCCGTGTCGTATATTGTGGGTCCCAGTTTGTTGGCTGCTCGTCAGGCCCGAATCCGGGATCAAGTGAAGTTTGTGCTGGGCATTGGCGCTTACTACGATTTACATGAGGTAATTGGTTATGTCACCACGGGGCAATTTCAGGATCCGGCGGGTCAGTGGCAATTCTTAGAACCCAACGCTCACGGAAAGTGGGTGCTGGTGCTCAGCAATACGGACCGCATTGCCAACGCACAGGACCGACAAACCCTCGAACGCATTGCGCGGATTAAAATCGCCAATCCCGAAGCTCCCATTGTGGATTTAAGGCAGTCATTGGTGAGCAAAGAAGGTCAGGCGCTGGTGGATCTGATGGAAAACCGTGACCCTGAGCAGGTGGACACCCTGATTTCACAATTGCCGGTTTCCGTGCGTACAGACCTTGATGCGCTGACGCTCAAAGGCAAAGATTTTTCTCAGCTCACTGCACGGGTGTACCTGATGCATGGCGATAAAGATAGCCTCATTCCCTACCCTCAGAGCGCTCGTCTGGCAGAGGTGCTTCCCGGAGCCAGACGGTGGTTGATCAAAGGCTTTGGCCATGTGGAGTTTAACGGCGATCTGGACACTTTTGAAGCCTGGAGTATGGCCTGTTTAACGGACGCGCTTTTGCAGGAGCGGGCGGCCCGATGAAGTTTTACTGAGCCTTTTTTAGGCGCCATCGCCTGCGCCAGAAGCTGGCCAACACCAGACCCGACACCAGATGCCAGACGCCCCACCAGGCGGTAATCAGAGCCATGCCTCCCAGCCCGTCAAAAAAGTTAAAGATCAAAATCAAACCAAAGCCCGCATTTTGAATTCCCACTTCAAAGGAGACCGCCTGTGCATCTTGCTGCGATAGCCGACTCCAGCGGGACATGCCGTAGCCCAGGGCCAGTGCCACACTGTTGACAATAAACACCACCACTGCAGCGAGGCCCACATATTGTAAAAAATAGCCAAAATTGTTTTTCAGGGCCAGGGCAATAATGACCGCCAAAAAAATCAGAGAGAGTCCCTGAAAGGGTTTTTTGAGTTTTTCACTGAGTCCCGGCTGAAGGCGTTGAAAAACCATGCCCAGGGTCAGGGGCAACAGCAAAATGCTGAATACCGTCACCAGAACACTCACGGGATCAATACTAATGCTTTTCAGGAGCGGAGCCGTATGGGGATTGAGCTTACCCCAGAAGGCAATATTAAAGGGCGTCATCAGAATAGAAGCCAGGGTAGAAACGGAAGACATGGTCACCGACAGCGCCGTGTTACCCCCTGAAAAGTGGGTCAAAAAATTAGAGAAATTGCCCCCCGGGCAGGCGGCCACTAAAATAACCCCCAGCGCAATACCCGGGGAAATAGGAGCCACTTGCTGCATCAACAGTGTGAGTGCACAGGCTATCGCCGGCAGCAAAAAAAATTGACAGCATAAACCGATCAAAGGCGCTCTGGGTCGTGCAAACACCGCTTTAAAGTCTGAGAGCTGAATATCTAAAGCCACGCCGAACATAATCACGGCAATGACCCAGTTTAATGCCTGCAAGCTTTCGGGGCTGAAATTGAGCCGAACGGCGTCAATATCCACTTAGTCAATACTCACCTGGGATGTGACCCGCACAAGACGTCCCGGGTAACGTCCCGTCAGTTCACCGTTTTGAGCGATCACTTCACCATTCACCAGAGTCGCCACATAACCTTTCGCGTTTTGCAGCAGGCGTTTGCCGCCGGCGGGAAGATCCGCCACCAGTTTCGGGGGCAGCAGTTGCAGCGTTTCAAAATCAATAATATTGAGATCGGCCTTTTGTCCCACTTTGAGGGTGCCACGATCTGTCAGACCAATGTATCGGGCCGTATCGTGGGTTTGTTTTTTAACCACTTCTTCGAGGCTGAATTTTTGACCCTGTCGATCTCTGGCCCAGTGGCTCAGCATAAACGTGGGAAAACTGGCGTCGCAAATGGTGCCCACGTGAGCACCCCCGTCACTCAGACCGGGCAGAGCCAGAGGATGACTGAGCATGGTGTACAAATTGTCCAGATTGCCGTCGATATAGTTATAAAGGGGAAAGTAAATCAGGGCTTTGCCGTCGTCTTCGAGCAGGGCATCATACAGACCGCTAAGCACGCTCTCGCCCTTCATTTTGGCCTTTGCACCAATGCTATCTTCAAAACGCGGTTCGTAATCCGGGGTTTCGCCCAGGGTAAACATCCGCATGCCCAGTTGTTCAATTTGGGCCAACAACAAATCTGCCAGGGGCGGAATCGGGCTACCGTCACCCGCCATGGGTTCGCTTTTTTCTTGCAAAATCTGGGCTTTGACTTCGGGTTGGCGTAAATGGGCCACGCGCTCTTTGAGGGGCAAATGACTCACCGCTTTATAACCGGGATAGCCCATAAAGGGCTGAAAGGTGGTTTCAAATCCCAGCAAGACCCCAATGGCTCGTGCGCCCACCTGTAAACGCAGGGGCAATCCTCTGGCATGGGCGGCTTCGGTGCGCTCTATAATCCAGCGCCACTGATTTGGAGACTGATCTCGCTGCATCAGCGAAATGGAAACGGGGCGTTGTGCCGCTTCTGCCATGCGCTCAATTAGTTCAAACTCTCGCCCAAATTCCTGGTCGCCCTCGGGCATGTCAAAGTCGCTGACCGCCTGAATGACACCGTGGTCCAGTTCCTGAAAGACGCTGGCTAACCCCGTGAGCTCTTCCAATTGGGCCTGAGCAGCGGGCGTGTGGGCCCCGGTAGCAGAACGGTGGTTATCGCTGCGTCCCGTGGAAAAACCCACCGCACCGGCTTTAAGACCTTCTTGAAGTAAGCTTTTCATCCGGGCAATATCTTCGGCGGTGGCGGGCTGATCGTGGGTGGCCCGTTCTCCCATTACATAAACCCGGATCGGATCGTGGGTCATTTGTACACAGAAATCAATGCTGTGAGGCAGTTGGTCTAACGCCTGCATATATTCAGGAAAGGTTTCCCAGTTCCAGGGTAAGCCTTCCGCAAGGGCCGAGCCCGGAATATCCTCCACGCCCTCCATGAGCGCGATCAGCCGCTCGTGATCTTCCGGGCGACAGGGGGCAAATCCCACCCCGCAGGAGCCCAGAACCACGGTAGTTACTCCGTGAAGAGAAGAGGGCGCAAAGTCACTATCCCAGGTGGCCTGACCGTCGTAATGGGTATGAATATCCACAAATCCGGGAGTCACCGTTTTGCCTGTGGCATCCAGTTCTTTTTTAGCCTGGCCCGGTGCATCACCTACAGCGATAATGCGCCCATCTTTAATGCCGATATCTCCTCGATAGGGTGCTGCTCCCGTGCCGTCTACCAGAGTGCCCCCGGTGATTTTAAGATCATAGTCTATACTCATTTCCACGTCTCCTTTGGTTTCAGTGTAGGGGATGCTTTCGCTCATGTAAACTGACCCCACATGTTTGACTTGAGCCCTTGGAAATTTGCTGTGTTCGGGGTTCTGCTCAAATAAAGCTTCAAAATAAATCTTTGCTGGTTCAACCTTCTGTATCAGGAGGGTTGTACTTATTTGCATTGGATGGTATGGCATGCGTAACTTTTGAGTCGTTATCCTCTAAAGTTATGTTATTAGCGCTGATTAGGGTTCAAAGCGAGCCGTGGTGATCTGGTTGGAGAGATATGCTTTTTTCAAAAAATGAGAAAACGTCTCGCCAGCTCAGTATGCCTGTCAATATATAGTCTTTATTGGTCACCGGGAAACAAGAAAAATGATAACGATTAAAAAGGGTAATACATTCTGTTAGAGAAGTTTCTGTAAAAAGACATATGGGGTTTCGGGTCATGATTTGATGGACGCGGATATTGAGCGTGCACAGATCTCGGGTTTGCTCAGAGAGGGTGCCCAGTGCAGGACTCAATGCTCTTAAAAGATCTCTGTCGGACACAATACCCATCAACTGGTTTTTTTCTACCACGGGCAGATGGTGAAATCCTGACGTAGCAAAAATCTCTCTGACCTGATACAACATATCATCCATTTGGACGTGAATGACTTCACGACTCATGATTTGCTCTATTTTCACCATCTTTGTTTCACCTCCGTGAAAAAAATAGCAAAATCGTGTGTGGTTTTTGTGTGTTTTGTGTGGTTTTTATGTGTTTTTGAGTAAAAATAGTCGTTATATTACTGGTTGGTAAAGCATTGCGAGATTTAGGTTGGAAAGTCGGTAAGAAATATGCTGATTACGCCCATGTTATTTCAGTCTCCGGGACGTCAGGCGCCTGAACAATGGCCCACGGAACGGCAAGGTGTATTACAGCATCCCGCAGGGTTTTCAAGCCTTGAAGTCATTGTGTAGGCCAGGGAACCCACCGCTTTAGAAATTTGCGTACTTGCCGAGAGAAAAGTGTGTACCGTGGTGGCATCGGATTGCTGGGGGGTTGAGCTTCAGGGGAAAGATTTGTACGGCGAAGATCAGTGTACGCTTTTGCGACAGTTTTTTTCTCCCTGAACCCCCATGTCTACCCTGTGAAGCAACCTATTGCATGGAGCTCAAACCAAATAAATTACCTTCGGTGTCCTGACACACGCTCACAAAGCCGTACTCGCCAATCGACATTTTGGAATTGATCACCTTGCCCCCGGCCCCTTCAACCCGTGATTCTTCAATGGCACAATCTTTGACGCCAAAATACACGAGGGTGCCACCGGGCATAGGTTGTGCCCCTTCTCTTTTGACCAGGGCTCCCCCCGCGCCGTAAACGTCCATATCTGTGACAAAGGCTTTCATGATTACGGACGTGTCTGTGGGGTCCGAAATGGTTTCAAGTTCTCTTTGCAGCACTGCCCGATAAAAAGTTTCTGCTCTGTCCATATTACTGACGAAAATGTCAAACCAACCGATAGCGTTCTGTTTCATGATGTTTTCCTCTATATTGTTTAAGATGTTTCCATCATAGAGAGCGCCACCGGATTCGTATTGTATAAATCAGACATCTTACTTAGACATCATATTTGCGAAAATAATCTGTGGGCGTATAACCGGTGATTTTTTTGAAGGAGCGAATAAAGTGAGATTGGTCCGTGTAAAGGTCGATATGATGTTCCTTCAGAGATTGCTGTAAGCGCATCACCTTTAAAAAGTCATGGGGCGAAAAACCCGTGGCCTGCTTTAAAATACGCTGCAATTGCCGGGGGGAATGATGCACCACCTCAGCCATTTCAGAAACGCTGTTGATGTCATCTAAGTGCAAGAGGATGTTGTGGACCGTCTGATTTTTGGCCACTCTATTTTGTTTCATTAAACGCAAAACGAAGCGGGTAAAGACGGGTAACTTATCGGCAAAATCCAGTGCAGCGGTTTCACGATTTAAACGGATAAGCGGGAGTTGTCCCTCATACCTGGTTCCCACAAAACGATCTCGGGTTTCAGCGCGGTTACCTTGCCACACGCCGGGAAAAAACTGAATGCCCGCATAATCAAAATCTTTGCCCAGATTGAGTTCTGTGTAGGTGGTTTTTAAACCGGTTATCCCGGCAATATCCGTGTCCTTTTGGTTCAACAAAATATTGATACAGGCATCGGGAATCGCGTGAAGGGTAAAATCATCTTGTAGTGGGCTCTCCGTTTTCAGCTGCCAGTAACTGTGCACAAGATGACTGAGTTCTCGCGGTGGTCTGGCTTCGTGGTAAACAACGGTATCGGAACCTTTTTCAATTCCGTCTTTGATGGGCTCATACATGTTTTAAGGGTTTTTCAGGTGGACCGGAGGAGTTACTTTAAAGAGGCCAGATAAAATACCGCCCCCTTCTGATGACTCTGAAAGCCTCACCGCCACTTTTTGTAAAAGTTGACGCACAGCTTTGTTTTCAGACAAATAGTGGGCCCGCCAGTGGGTAATGCCTACAGACAGAGCACGCACTGACATCTCTTCAAGCAGAAGGGTGCCCAAGCCCTGCCCATGCCATTGATCGGCCACAACAATCGCAATTTCTGCCTCTGTTTGAGTGGGTGTGTCCCTGACACAACGGGCCACTGCAAGGGGATCTTTTTCCTTTCCTTGAGCATCTAATGTGGCCATGCCCAGCGCCAAATGCACAATCCCATCACCGTGGGTCAGCTGGTTGAGTTCACCTTTGGTAAAGCAATGTTTTGGAAAAAAGAACCGCTGATATCGGGACTCAGGGGAAAGTTCACCCAGGGCCTCTGTTAACAGCTGTGCGTCTTGTATTCCCAGGGGACGAATAACGGCACGCTCTCCATGGGGCAGGGTTAAGTATCGTGTGGCCAAACTCGTTTCAGTTGATGGCTTTTGCATAGTTGCATTATACTTGTAGACTTGGCGCTAAAAAGGGCTAAAAAATATTGAGCAGAGATCATGTTTGTAATCGGTCAGAGATGGATCAGTGAAACAGAGCCTGAAATGGGACTTGGCACCGTTTTAAGTTCGGATAACCGCTTTGTGGAGATTATTTTTTCGGCCAGCGGAACCCGGAGAAAATACGCCATCCGTCATGCGCCTTTAATCAGGGTCAGATTTAAACCCGGAGATAAGCTTCAGGACAAAGAGGGTAATCCGTTTACCGTGGAGCAGGTTCAAGAACATGCAGCGGTCATCACCTATATCGGAAACGGAAAGCAGGTCATTGAAACCGACCTGTCAGACAAACTGAGTTTTAGTTCTCCTGAAGAACGGCTGTTTAGCGGACACACTGATGACAATCAGATGTTCAACCTGAGATATGAAAGCCTTCTTTATGATCACCAGCTCAAAGGTTCTGATTTGAAGGGGTTTATGGGACCCAGGCTCTCACTGATTCCTCATCAGTTCTATATCGCCCATGAAGTCACTCAAAGGCATTTTCCAAGGATTTTACTGGCCGATGAAGTGGGACTGGGTAAAACCATAGAAGCCTGTCTGATTATTAACCGATTGCTCTTAAGCGAACGCATTGAGCGGGTGCTCATTGTCACCCCTGAGCCGCTGGTCAACCAGTGGTTTGTGGAAATTTTTCGCAAGTTCAATCTGATCTTCACCATTGTAGACGATGATTTTTGTGAAAGTATCGAAGCCGGTCATTCTGACGCGAATCCTTTCTTAGAAAGCCAGTTGGTGATCACGAGTCTGCCCTTTTTGATCAGCGACCCTTTGCGAACGCGGCAGGTTATCAAAAGCGACTGGGACCTATTGACGGTGGATGAGGCCCATCATCTGGTCTGGGAAACCACCTGTGTGAGTCCTGAATACAGACTGATTGAGGCCCTTGCACGCCAAACACCCGCTTTATTGCTTTTGACGGCAACCCCTGAACAATTGGGGGTTGAGAGCCATTTTGCCAGACTAAAATTACTCGACCCTGATCGTTTTTACGATCTTGAAATATTCAAGCATGAGGCCGGGGAATATGCGCAGATTGCGGAAATAGCCCGGGCCCTCTTAGAGCAGGGCAAAATCAACTCAGAGCAGCAGGATCAGCTCATTAAAAAATTGGGGGATTCACCGGGTATACGCCAACAGTTAGAGAACATTAACACAGGAAACGCGGACGCCAGCCAAAAACTATTGGAAACGCTTGTGGATCAGCACGGCACCAGTCGGGTGTTTTTTAGAAATAACCGTTCAGTCATGCCTGATTTTCCGGTGAGGATAGCGGTTCCTGTTCCCTTAACAGCCGCTAAAGGCTCCCGCCTGAAACAGGATCCCAGAGTAGATTGGCTGGTGAAACTCATCCGGCGTTTAAAGCACGAGAAGATCTTGTTGATTTGTCATTCAAAAAGTACGGTGGTGGCGCTCAAAGATTTGGTGCGCACCAAAATTAACGTCAAAACCACTCTCTTTCACGAAGGCTTATCTTTAATGGCCAGAGACCGGAATGCCGCGTATTTTGCAGAGGAGGACGGTGCGAGAGTCTTATTCTGTTCTGAAATCGGAAGTGAAGGACGAAATTTTCAGTTTGCGCATCACCTGGTGCTGTTTGACCTGCCGCTGAATCCGGATTTGCTGGAGCAAAGGATTGGCAGACTGGATCGCATTGGGCAGCAGGCGGACATCAAGATACATATCCCCTACATTCAGGACTCAGATCAGGAAGTTCTGTTTAACATCTATCATCGGGGTTTGAATGCCTTTGAATCCTTTTTAAAGGGCGGCATGACCGTCTTTCATCAATTTGAAGAAGAAATCACCACAGCTCTGGCAAACCCCTTAGACGTTCTGGCGAACGATCATCAAAAGCTAACCCATTTAATTGAGAAGATCCAGCAGGAGAAGCAGGCGCTGTATTTGAAGCTGGAAAAAGGGCGTGATCAGATTTTGGAATACCATTCCTTTCGACCTGAAATTGGCCAGCCACTGGTTTCCAGCATCGCTAAAAAGGATCAGGATTCAACTCTGGAAAACTTTATGAACAAAATATTTGCGTATTTTGGCATAGAGTGTGAAGCCATTTCAGAAAGAACCTATTTTATTTCCCCCGGCCGCCTGACCTTACTGGATCATTTTCCCGGACTGCCCCCTGATGGAACCCTTATCACTTACAGCCGTCAGCAGGCCTTAGCCAGAGAAGACATCACCTTTTTAAGCTGGGAGCATCCAATAGTGGTGGGCCTGATAGATATTTTGCTGACTTCAGAGCAGGGAAATGCTGCCATGGGACAGATTCAAGACCACGAAGAAAAAATGATCCTGCTGGATGCCGTGTATGTCCTGGAAAGCGTTGCTCCTAAAGCCCTGCACGCAGACCGATTTATGCCGCCCACCCTTGTTCGTGTGCTGATTAATCAGCATTTAGAAGAAGACGATACGGATATTGACCGTCTAAACCCCAAAATAGTAAATATGTCATCCGACAGGCTTGCTGCTCAGCCTGAGGTCTTGTCTCTGCTGAGATTAATGCTTGAAAAAGCTTCTGAAGTATCAGAAGTCAAGGCAGAAGGCATTATTGGAGCGCGTCTGGAAAAAATGAACCAGACGCTGGCCTATGAAGCCCAGAGATTACTTGATCTCAAAAAAGTGAATCCCAATGTGAGACCCGAAGAAATTGAGTTTGCGAAAACACAGTTCATGGCATTAAACGAAAATATCCGGGATAGCAGGTTAAGACTTGATAGTCTGAGAGTGATTTTTCAGGGGTTCGTTGAAAATGTTGCATAGCGCAAATTCGGGGCGCAACTGTCCGTCATAGCCATTTGCTAGGGTAAGGTTATTCTATACCTGAAGGACTTTTTGATGAGCAGTCACCTCTCTATTTTGCGTTTGTTTGTATTACTTCCACTGATGCTGGGAATGGTAGGCTGTAGCCCCTATGATTTTGCCACTCTGGTGACTGACATTGCTGTTCTGGGGCCTGTGGCTGCACCACCGGGTTACGAAAAGAAGCTTCTGGAAAACGGTGAGATTAGTTCCGCCGTCGCCAGTGAAAGCACGATTGTTATTTACGCCTGGCACCCTGAAAAAAAGATGTCCGAAAAAATAATCATGCGTTTTGAAGAGGAACTCTCTTCAGAGCGTCTGGCTAATATGAGAGAAGTCGAGGTGCAGCAGACTTCTTCAGTGCCGAGACTCGGAACCTTCGTAGAAGATCAGCGCACCTTTTTTTATCTCATTAATCCCGAAGATCGCTCGAGTCTGGCCAGGCTCGCTCAGCAACTGGAGACGTATACCCTGGAAGATGGCGACTTTTCAGAAGCTTCTGAGTCCGCTCTCGCTACGGCAAAGAAGCACCTGTTGGGGCGGTGAACCCTGTTGTCAACGTGGCCAGGATAGTAGATGAGAAGAAATTATTTCAGGAGTTTTGTTCATGAAAAATCTGATGACAGGCGTTCTGCTTGCAGCTTTTTTGACTCAATTTGTATCACCCGCTTTTGCCCAAACTGACAATATTCAACCTGTCAGAGAAGAATATATCACCATGGATGCGCCTGCTACCCCTTTTTTGCTTTTGCAACAAGAGAAAGCCCTATTACAGGAGGTGCAAAAAATCAACGCCAATACTATTTCTGATACGGAGGCTTCCTATCGAAATTTGCTTGGATTTGGTTGGGGATCATTTTCTCAGGGTAATGTTGTCGGAGGAACCCTGCTCTTTATCGCGGACTTAATCAATGTCACACTGCTTTCTCTCTTGAGCTATTCTTTTATTGATGCCGGGAGCAATCCGTATTTTGTAGCCTTTGTTCTAATTCCTGTCACGGTTGGCTTTTTATTGATTTCTCGTATTATCGGAGGAATTATGCCTTATTTTTCTGAACCTTCCTCCTGACACTGATGCAAGAAAATCTTCAGAAGAATACGGACATATTGGTCGAACAAATGTCTGATTGGGAAAAGCGTCTCAGTCTTCAGCTAAAGAGTATATCTGTCTTCATAAAATCTGAAGACTATGATGATGAAGCTCAAATAAAAGCCATGGGTGGGTTAACCTTTGAAGATGATAGCCCTTATTCTGATGAACTATTGGATATCGTTCATTCTGCAAACAAGTATTCCAAAAAATTTGCGTGTTTCAAAAGTACGCATTTACCCAAAAATCGCTTAGATAGGCCAGGTGTTTTGAGTTTGCTTTGTAGCTTGTCAGGCAGGTTGTGGTCAATGTTTTGAGAAACAGGGCTTCGTGTGCTAGAGTAAGGGCATCAAGTATAGGCCGCATGACCTTGAATTACATGCAGTGAATGAATAATTATCTTGATTTATCTTTCCAAGAACTCCTACGAAAATATTATTCCAAAGAAATAGCGTTAGACTCTCTGACCTCTCAAATTCACGAAGCGCTAAAAAACTACAACTCACCTCAGCGATTACTGACGGCCATCGTATTTATGTCCGGTATTCTGAAAGAGGAGGGTGGTTATACCAAACAATTCCAAGAATTGCTCGAAAAAATACCCTTTGAGTTTATAGATGTACCCGTTATAAGTATTACACCATCAGGAAAACCTACTAGAAGAAAGCCTCTGTCTCTTTCTGTGTACACAAGAGGTCTAATGTCGCGAAATATATCAGATATTGACATTGATACTCTTTTGAGGCAGTTTGATAGCACAAGTTCTGTTTTGCTCAAACAAGCTATTCTTATGAAAATTCTGAGCAAGACTCATGAAACATTCCCTTCAGAATTGTTACCGCTCTTAAATCGCAAAGGTTTTTTGAGCGCTTCTTACACAGGCTGTATTTTGGGGAGTTGTGTTCACATATTTAATGCTTTTGGTTATTACCGGGAGCAACAGCCTG
>CAYFGW010000071.1:0-19317 GCA_964342365.1 uncultured Candidatus Sericytochromatia bacterium
CGAAGTGCATATGCAATGGCACACTTCCATACCCATACATGGGCCACTGCTCACGCTGAGCCACTTGAGCTGTTATCTGGGGTCACGTCCACTGTTTGAAGACATGCACCTGAGCTTGAATGCCCGTACCCGGCTGGGTATTTGCGGTCCCAACGGGTCGGGCAAAAGCTCGTTACTCCACTATATCCGCTGGCAGCATGAAGCCAAACCGCTGATGCCTGAGCAAATCAGGGCCTTCACATGGTCGGGCTCTGTGGCCTTTGCCTCCCGGCTGACGCTGGCTTATGCAGATCAGAAAACCGTGGACTACGGAAGTACGCCTCTGCAATGGGTCATAAGTCAAAGTGTATCGGACTCCGATAGAGAAATCCGTACGGAAGCCCAAACCCTGTTGGCCTGTCTGGGTCTGAGCGGTCAGATTGTGCATCAATCCTTCAGTTCGCTGAGTCCGGGAGAACAACAGCGGGTAATCATGGCGGGGTTATTGATTCAAAAACCTCACGTGCTTATTTTAGATGAGCCCACCAATCATCTGGCATTGCCCGCCCGGGAGGCTCTGGAACGTACTTTGCAAAACTATAAAGGCGCCCTGATTCTGGTGAGCCACGACCGCAGTTTTCGTGAGTCACTGGTCACAGAAACCCTGACATTAGGTTCGCCAGCACCGCTGAGGCGCGTATAATACAAGAAAGGAGTCCAACCATGAACACCTATCCTGAAGCCTGGTACATTGTGGCAGAGTCCAGAGAACTCAAGCAAAAACCCCTGAGCCGTGAACTGGCTGAAACACCGCTGGTGCTGTTCCGCGACCGCGGAGGGCGAGCCCAGATTCTCTTTGATCGCTGCCCCCACCGTAATGTGCAATTGTCCGGGGGTCGTGTGGTGAGAGGGCGCTTACAATGCCCTTATCACGGCTGGGAATTTGAGGGCTCAGGACAGTGTGTGCATATTCCATCGTTGCCTGAAGGAGAGCGAATTCCCGGCCGAGCCTGCACCCCCAAAATTCCGGTCATTGAGCAGCAGGGATACATCTGGGCCTGGCACGGGGAACGCGCTCCCCGCGCTGATGAACAGCCCTTTTACTTTCCCTATTATCGCGTCAACGGTTGGGGATACGATCGTTTGCAAGCCACCATAGAAAACTCTGTGAGCAATATTGTGGAAAACTTTATTGATAACCCCCATACGGGCTACGTGCACGGCGGGTTATTCAGAGCTCCCGCCAGCCACTGGGTCACCAACGATCTTACGGTCACCCAGGACGGCGTCAGTGTAGCCATTGACGAAGAACAGGCCGCTGAAAGCGTGCTCGCTCGCCTGCTGGTGAAAGACAAGGTAGAGCATCAGGACCGTTTTATTTACCCTTCCATTGTAGAAGTGGACTACCGTTTTGGGCCGGGTCGTCAGATTATTGGGTACCAGGTGTGCACGCCTATATCGGCATTGAAAACCCGCCTGTATACACACACCGTGTTTCATATGGGCTGGCTCAATCCCGTGGTCAAAACCCTCGCTCCTGTTATTGGACGGGTCATTATGCAGCAAGACGTGCAGATTTTAGAAAACCAGGGCAAAATGATTGCCCGTTACGGGGAAGACTTCACTTCGGTACTGCCCGATACCGCCAATCTCTGGATCAAGGCGGCCCGACAGCGACTGGGGCGTCAGCAAAAGCTCACCCCCCGAAATCGCAAGGTACGTTTTAAACTATGAATCCTGATTAATACGCATCACGTGACTCAACGGGTCATCGTGGTGGCCAGGTAAGACATTATAGTTGCCGCTGTGAGGTAAGAACCCTCCTGTGACAGCCCAGAGGGTTTGGGGCTCTCCATTGACGGTAACTTGTTGTAAGCTCACAGGACGTTCGTGAGAGGATTTTCCAATGTCGAGACTTTCAATAGAGGAGAAGTTATCCAGAAGCGTGCGGGTCAGTGTAGGCCCCAGCTGCTTAAAAGATTCTTTGAGTTCAGGAGAAAATTCTCGACCGCTGTAATTGAGAATATCCAGGACTTTATCAGAACTTGTGCGGGGTGTTTCTGGCGATGAAGGTTCTGTCCCTTTAGGACCGGTTTCAGAAGGAGCTTTTGGAAAAGGGAATTTAAAAGGAGGTTCGGAAGACGGCTTGCCTCCGCCAATAAGGGTTCCAGTATGACCTTCCGAGATTTCTCCACGGTTGAGAGAATTTGCACCAATAGTATATTTTTCACCATCTACCAGGACGTGATAAGCATCCACCGTGGGAAAACAATCCAGGGGTCCCGTGGGCTGACTATGAACCTGTCGAGTCACCTCTATTTTGGCATCTGGAAAACGTGCTTTCAACGCCTCTTGTAAATCGTCGGGCAGAGAGGATTCAGAAGCCTTTTTGTCCAGAGATTTGTCAGGAAATTCGATAGAGGTGGCGGCATTCCCATTCTTGGGTGCTTTTTTGATGCTACCCAACTTATCTTTGATCATATCCGAAAGGTCAGTGGCCGGAACTTCTTTCTTACCGTGACAATCGTCAGTACACGGCGCCTTTGTTTTTGAAGGTTTGATGACGGGGGTTATTTGTAGAACAGTTTTCGCAACATATTTTAAACACTGGCGGCGGCCTCTCGCATTTCATAAGCGATTTTCTCCCCCAGATAACGATCAATCGCGCCATGCACCAGATAAAGCACCGGCGTCATGAGAACGGCCACCGTAAATTTATAGGCGTAGTTCACCATGCCAATAGCTAACACCAGCGCCAGGCTCCAATCGGCCCCGATATAAAAAGCAATGAACAACACCACAAAGCTATCTACCAGTTGAGACACCAGCGTAGAGCCCGTGGCCCGCAACCACAGCGCTTTATCACCGGTCAGACGACGCAATGCCTGAAATACGCTCACATCCAATAATTGCCCCACCAAAAACGCCACCATAGATCCCACAATAATCCACAGACCCTGACCAAAAATAGCGCCAAAAGCCGTATTCATATTATTAATACCTGCAGCACTCTGGGTGCCTACCCAGAACTCCGCCGGAGGTAAGACAATGCCCAGATAAAACATCAAAAAGGCGTAGCACACCATCACAGCGGTGGTATAAGACAAAAACTTCACCGCCCGCTTGCCAAAATATTCATTGATCAGATCCGTCATCACAAATACAAAGGGCCATAGTAACACTCCGGCTGTGAGATTAAAAGCCAGATTGTCCGTGCCAAGCAATGAAAAGGTGAGAGGTTCAAACCCCAGACTGGCTTCTAAAGAAAAAATTTTAACGCCAATAAACTCGGCAATCAGAGCATTGGTTACAAAGAAAAAGCCCAGCAGCAAAAGCAAGCGATTGGGTTTGTGGTGTAGGGTGTGTTGCGTATCCATCGGCATATCCATTAGGGGAAGTTTATTTTGACTTCATCTTAACACCAGATCGCACTGCTTTTTTATTGCACCTGATCTTACACTGGTATCCCATAAAGGAGCCAAATATGCCGTTTCACACCCCCCGGAAAACTCGCCTGAGTCCCGTGAAATCTGCTATACTAAGCCGAACAAGAAGGAACTCACCCATGCAATTACAAATCAAATTCAAACCCAGTCTAAGCAAGCGCGTTATTCGGTTAATGCAGTTTATTTGCCGCAACCACGGCGTGCATTACCAGAACGAAGACGTGGAACCCCAGCGCATGTCTCACCACAAACAAGACGTGGAACACGAATTTGGTTTTGCCTTTCAACAACCAGCGGAACTACACCCCCATCTGGTGGGCAATATTCGCATGCATCGCCAATTCCACTCCCGTTACCTGGAGTTTGAGCGGGATATCATTGTGTACTTGCCTCCCAGCTACAAGGCCAACCCTCATAAGCGTTACCCGGTGCTTTATATGCATGATGGCAATAACGTCATGGATCCCCGCACTTCTTTTGCAGGGGTTGCCTGGGAAGTCAACGACAGTGTAGAACGACTGGTGGCCAGTGGCCAGATGGAAGAAATTATTGTAGTGGGCGTCTACAACAGCCCCGCGCGCATGTATGAGTACACCTGGACTCAGATGGTGATAGACGGCCCCGTGCCTCAGGGTGGACACGGAAAAAAGTACGCCCAGTTTCTGGTCAAAGAGCTTAAGTCCTTCATTGATAAAAAATACCGTACCCTGGCAGACCGTAATAACACAGGCATTATGGGCTCATCGCTAGGTGGGCTGATCAATTTTTACATCGGCCGTCACCACAGTGACACCTTTGGCAAAGTAGCCATGATGTCTCCCTCTTTCTGGTGGGGCAACGGCATTGTATTTAAACATGTAAAAAAGTATCCGGATGACCTCAAACTGTGGATGGATATGGGCATTTATGAATGCGGATCTGATCGGCCCGATGCCAACAACCAGACGCTTAAAATGACCCGCCGCATGAAGGAACTTTTCTTACAGCACGGCTACGAAGAAAATGTGAACTTCAAGTATTACGAAGACCCCCACGGTCACCACAACGAGTTTTCCTGGGCGCGGCGTTTGTACCGTCCGCTCACCTTCTTTTTCCCACCGACTCCAGAACAGGATCAGCGCGCCGCTTAAGGAACGATTTCAGACCATTCGAAGGTTTTGATACGGCTTCCCATTTGCACAACCAGCTGGTTTTTGTCTTTGCGTATTTGCACTACATAAGGAATACAACCCCCTGAAAAAGGCACGATTTCGCGACTCCAAAAAACATAGCGACGTATCCTCACACTGCAAGCGGGATCTAAAAAGCTGTGATCCATTACAAAAAAAGTATGATTCTGAATCTCAACGGTTTTGGCTAGCACCGGGGGAAAAATATTCGCAAGCAACAGCATAAATCCGTTTAAAAAAATAAAGCTCAGCCCACCGATGTGAAAGATCAGTTTTTTCAGAGGAAAGGGGCTTTGCCGCTGTTTGATCCACAAAACAAGCAGCTTGAAACAGCGGTAAATAAGCAAGAAGCCCCCTGCCACCATTAAGAACAGCAGCACATATTCCAGATAAACTTCCAGGCGAGGATCAAGAGCGGTCCACAAAAGCAGGTGCAAAACAACGAGCGTTATTGCACCTGCGATATACATTATTTGGCGGCAGCGGCAGGCGCTGCGGTTTTCTTATCCATTCGGAGCCGATACGGAAAGGGTTCTTCTCCCTCAGTGAGTTGTCCCAGGTGTTTCCAGAAAGTTTCGATTTCTGAAAGACTGCTGCGGGTTTTCGGCATGCGATGGGTTTCCCGGGCCTTGCGATCAAAAAAGAGCTGTCCCGAGGCTTTTAAGTGAGGCTTGGTGGCCAGCCAGACACTGGTATCGGCCCCCTGCTCATTGTCTCGCAGTACCAGCCCGGTGATTTTATGAAAACCGGGCAGCGCATCGGCCACACCGGGGGTATCGGCCCAGCCGGGATGCATGGCGTTAATGGTAACACCGGTACCCGCCAGCTCTCTGGCCCAGAGTTTGGTAAGCACCATCAGCCCCCGCTTGGCTTCGGCATAGGCCATGGAGCCATTGTACTCACGCTTCTTAAATTGCAGATCTTCTAAGTGTAGCTGACCAAAATACATGCCACCAGACACTACCATAATAATACGGGCGGGAGCAGAAGCCTTTAAAAGAGGCAGCAAAAGGCGCGTAAGTAAGTAGGGGCCAAGAAGATCCGTGGCAAAGGTCTGCTCAAAGCCCGCGTCTGTTTCTTTGCGCTCATTAAAGAGGGCTCCGGCATTGTTAATGAGCACATGCAATGCTGCATAGCGCTCCTGAATCCGGGCTGCTGCGTCGCGCACGGAATCCATTTTGCTAAGATCGATCAGTTCTAAGTCAATATTTGTGTTGCCAGTTGCTTCCATCAGTTTCTGACGGGCTTTTTCACCCCGCTCTTTACTACGGCAACCCATAATAATATGAGCCCCTTTACTGGCAAGGGCTTTGGCAGTAGCAAACCCCAGACCTGAGTTGGCTCCGGTAATCAAACACACCTTACCGGTCATATCCACGTGGGTGTCTTCTTCACGCCACAAAGGTTTGCGCACGTGATAACCCACCTTGTCATAACCAAAAATTACGGTTTTGTTGAGAATATCGTCGAGGGCCTGTAAGGCCGGTTTAAAGAATGCGTTCAAAGTTTAGCTCCCCTGGCTGTTAACAGCTGTTTTACAAACCATAACGCAAGTCCAAGGCTGAGATCTTTAGGGATGTGTATAAAAGCATAGTCAAAATTTTGGCTTTCGGCCAACAAGCTCAGCTGATACATGGAGTAATTGCACACATACTGGCCGGCATTGTAGGTTCTACGGCTCATGTGATTGGGCTGAATACTCCAGGAAGGGGTCAGTCTATCAGGTCCTCCCTCAGTGATAGGCCGCGACACCTCGTTTTTAGACTTGTCCCGCCGTAAGTTCACCGCACGACGCTCCAGACGCACCATGCCCCCCCGGGGATACTGTCCCATGCCCAGCACCACGTCAGGACGGTGCTGCTGCACAGGTTGGGTAAAAATTTCCGGTTCAAACACCACGGGTAAAACGCTGGTGTGAACATTCTGATAATCCGGCAAATGATGAAGCACTTTTTGGGTGATATTTTCCGAGTAATTTAAAAAAGGCTCAAAACCATAGACCCAGAAAGTCGGTGTTTTTGTCATACCTTTGTCCTTTCGCGGCAGCGGGACAGGGCCCACGCAAAATGAATCTGTAACATCTCGTCGTCTTTATGAATGGCCAGAGCTTGCTCCAGCGGCTCAATAAACTCCGGCTTTTGCTGATTGCCCATGACCACCGATACATTGCGTAAAAACCCTCTGTATTTGGGACGTTTGACGGGACTCCGGGGAGCTATTTTGAGGGAAAAAGCGTGCTCAGTCAGGGACAGTAAGTCCGTTAAGCTGTATTCATGCATCCAGTCACGGGGCATAAAAGCTTCATGAGAAGTAGGGGTAGCAAAACGCTGATTCCAGGGGCACACCTGCTGACAAATATCGCAGCCAAAAAGCCAATCGCCCATGTCCGAGCGCAGGGCTTCGGGAATGGTTTCGCGCTGCTCAATGGTCCAGTAAGCAATACATTGACGGGCGTCCAACGTGTGAGGAGCCACCAGTGCGTCGGTGGGACAGGCATCTATGCAACGGGTACAGCTACCGCAATGAAAGTGTTCAAAAGGTTTGTCAGGCTCCAGCGGGGCATTGGTCAGCAAACACCCCAACAAAAACCACGAGCCCTTCTGCGGGTGAATCAAACAGCTGTTTTTTCCGATCCAGCCCAGCCCTGCGCGGGTAGCAAGATCTCTTTCCATCAACGGGCCTGAATCCACAAAACTGCGGTACTGAAAGTCAGGGTTTTCTTGTTGAGCAGCCTGCCCGAGCGATTCCAACATGCGTTTCATAAAAAGATGATAATCGTCTCCCCGGGCATAGGCAGCCACATGGTCTTCAAGTCCTCCACCAGAGGGATTCCAGTAATTACAGGCCACCACCACAATAGAGCGCATGTTTTCCATGAGCAGCCAGGGGTCGACTTTGAGGGGCAAATGCCGCTCCAGATAATGCATATCGCCATGCATGCCTTTGTCCAGCCAGACCCGGTAGGTGTCCAGGTGTTCTCCGGGAGCGGGTGTAGTCACGCCAAAAAGATCAAAGCCGAGAGACTCAGCTTTGATCTTTAAAAAGGTTTTCAATGGCGTTTACAGCTTAAGCTGCAACTTTAGACTTTGCAGTTTCGATAAGATGCTTGAAGGCTGCAGGATCGTGAATGGCCAGCTCAGAAAGCATTTTACGGTTCATTTGAACTTCAGCTTTTTTGAGACCATACATGAATTTGCTATAGCTCATGCCTTCGGCACGCACCGCAGCGTTAATGCGGGTAATCCACAAACGACGGAAGTCGCGCTTTTTGTTTTTACGGTGAATGGTTGCATTACGCAACGCTTTAAATACGGACTGCTTGGCAGGACGGAAGAGTTTGTGTAAGCTTCCGCGATGGCCACGGGCCATTTTCAGAATTTTTTTGTGACGTCTTCTGGTGACGATACCACCTTTAACTCGCATGGTTTATCTCCTTGGTATCTAGCGCAAATATTTAGGGTAGGGCAATTGCAGAACGGTGCGCTTGGCATCCGCATCAGTTACCACTGCATCATTAGATAAGCGACGCTTACGCTTTTCGCTTTTCTTGGTCAGAATGTGAGCTTTTCCGGCTTTACGACGCATCAGTTTGCCACTGCCGGTCACGCGAAAGCGCTTCGCAGCTCCGCGGTTGGTTTTCATTTTCGTTTTCATCGTGCTACTTATCCTTTTTAGGGGCTAATATCATAATGATGCGATAACCTTCAAGTTTAGGCTCTCGCTCAAATATGGATATTTCTTCTACATCTTTGGCAAACCGCCGTAAAAGGTCAATTGCCAGGTTTGAGTGCTGTGCTTCACGACCGCGCAAACGCACCGTCATTTTGACTTTATGACCCTGCGTTAAGAACTTATTGAGCCGCTTGAGACGCACCTGATAATCATGTTCCCCAATTTTGTAACTGAGGGTGATTTCTTTCAGACTCGCATGGTTTTGCTTTTTCTTCGCGTCTTTTTTGCGTTTCTCTTGTTCGTAACGGTGGCGACCGTGGTCAAGCAGTTTACAGACCGGAGGACTCGAAGCCGCAGTCACCATTACAAGGTCTAAGCCCTGTTCTCTGGCTTTGGCTAAAGCATCTCGGGTTGATATAACGCCAAGTGATTCTCCATCGCTAGCGATAAGCCTCACTTCCTGAGCGCGAATATTTTCATTAACGGGAAGGGATCGGGGGGAATTGTTATTACGAGATATGGGTCTATATCTCCTGCCTTTCAAAATTTTGGGGTTTGCAAACGCAAAGCACAAAGTGCAGTATACCATAGTTGAATAAGATAAGCCTACGCGATCAAACCGGTAAAAGTAAGACTTTTTTAAACTTCTTTTAATAGACTAATAAACTCACGCATTTACTGCATTTTTGCCCGTAGCTGGTGGAGCGCCTTGGCATGAAGCTGACACACCCGTGCCTCACTCACTTTGAGAACGCGTCCAATCTCTTTCAGGGTTAGCCCCTCAAAATAATAAAAGGACAGCAGTTTTTGTTCTCGTTCTGGTAACCGACTCAGCGCCTGCCGCAGAGACTCTTTGAGCAGACGTTTCTGGGCGACTTCCTCGGGGCCTTCTGTGGTAGCGGGAATTGCCTCGGACAGCGCCTGTCCCGTATCCGGGTGAATCACATAATCCAATGAGAGCATTAAAAAAGAGGTTTCAGACAACCATTGCTGCAAAGTGTCCAGAGAAACTTCCAGATGGGCGGCAATCTCAGTCTCAGAGGCACTTTGCCCCGTTTTTTGCTCAATAAAGGCAATAGCCTTTTCAATATCTTTGGCTTTTTTACGCAAAGAGCGGGGCAACCAGTCCAGCGCACGCAATTGGTCCAGCATAGCGCCGCGAATCCGCTGACTGGCAAAGGTTTCAAAACGCACATTGCGCGCCAGGTCAAATTTTTCCACCGCCTGAATCAGCCCCATCAAACCATAGCCGGTTAAATCATCGGCTTCTAAATGGGCGGGTAAATGCACCAGCATACGTCCCACTGCGTATTTCACCAGGTACAAATAATGGGTAATTAACTGATCTCTGGCAGTGGCATCTTGCGTTTCGCGAAAGGTTTTCCACCACTGTTCCAGTGCCGCGTTTTTTTTGGCGGGGGGCACAGATTCCTCCTGCAAATGAAAAAAGCGAGTCAAGCTATTTTTTGCTCACTCGCTTTTTAATAAAATGTCGAAGCTAATTATCTATCACTTCAATATTAATGCGCTTATCCTGTTTAATGGCGGCGGCTTTCACCAGGGTTCTCAGGGCGTTGATGGTTTTTCCACGACGCCCGATAATCCGTCCCCGATCGTCGGGGTGTACCTGCAATGAAATTTCCATTTGCTCAAAATCATCGTCGTCTTCAGTGTCGAGCAGACTGCTTTCTACCGATACTTCATCAGGGTTTTTCACCAGAAGTTTAACAATTGTTTCCACTGCATCATTGAGAGACATGGACTATACCGCTTCCTGGGGAGCTGCTTCTTCAGGGGTGTAGTTTTTGGCAATACGTGCAACCACTTCGGTGGGCTGTGCGCCTTTTTTCACCCAGCCATCGTAAGCTTCGGTGTTAATACGTACCTTGGCGGGTTCCTGACGAGGATCGTAGAAACCGATCTCTTCGATGGGGCGACCGTCACGACGGGAGCGAGAATCAATAACAACAATACGGTAAACGGGCTTCTTTTTAGAGCCAAAGCGCTTTAGTCTAATTTTGACCATGGGGATCATTTCCTTAAAAGAGTAATGTGTAGTTTTAAATTATGTTGGCATGCGATTATAGCATAGGACCTTTAAACCTTCAGTTTAGGTCATTTTATAACCCGCGACAAGTGTATCTGGTTTGTAAGTGCTCTGTAAGCTTCGTTAGATAAGCTAAAGTTACATTCAACGAAAAGGAAATTTTCAACCCATGAAAAAACAAGATCAACACAACAACGCAAAAGACCAACATAAAGCCGAAGCCCAAGACCACATTCATCAGGCGCAAAAAGAAACCCAGGAAGCTCTGAGCCACTGGATGCGTATGCCCATGCAAATCGGCGAAATGATGACCGAACATGCCAAAGCTACCCAACAGGCTTCTCTGGATTACTTTAAAGCTATGGAAAAAATTCAGCGCGACACCACCAAAAATATGGCAGAATTATGGAATACCATGCTGCCCGGTGAAAACCAGCTCTGGAAAACCCAAGTGGACATGATGCAAAAGAGCTTTGATATGGCTGAGCGCATGATGAGCCCTCGCGCTTAATAATTAAATAAGGACACCTCCTATGAACGATCTGGCAAAAACCCTTTTGTCTCAACTCAAAATCAGACAGGCCCACGGGCCGGAGTTCATTGGAGATCCTGAAACCATTGAGGTAGGCCTGACGCCACGACAGCAGGTGTATACCGAAGGTCCCCACAAACTCTATCTCTACCCGTCTCACACAGACACCCACCAGCCCCTGTTCCTGATTTACTCTCTCATTAATCGTCCGTATATTTTTGACTTACGTCCCGGACGCTCCATGATTGAACATCTCTGTGAACAGGGGTTTGACGTGTATTTACTGGACTGGGGTGATCCCACACCCGAAATGGGACAGGCACACCTTTCGGAGATGATTACAGGCGTAATTGATCGGTGCGTACGCAAAATCAAACGCCTGAGCCATACCAGAGGGTCTATCGACATCCTGGGATATTGCATGGGCGGAACCTTTGCAGCCATGTACGCGGCCTATGCTCCTCATCAAGTGCGTCGTCTGGCTCTGCTCACACCGATTCTGGGCATTACCGAAACCGGAGCCCTGCAAAAAATCGCGCGAGCTCAAACGCTCAAACAAGAACTTTTAAAAGGCCAACTGATTTCCGGTAGACTCTTAAAGAATTTCTTTAACAGTGTCAAACCCCTCAACGCCATAAAAAAAGAGCGCGACTTCTGGAAAAACCACGCCAACGAAACCTTTATGAACCACTTTCTGCCCGTGGAGAAGTGGTCTAACGATACGCCCGACGTGCCCGCCAACGTATTTTTTGAATTTTTAGACCACGTGCTTTTTCAAAATAGCCTGGTCAAAGGAAAGTTTACTCTGAATGGACACCTCCTCGACTTTTCAAATATTCGGGGTCCCGTCTTTGCAGTGGCCGCTGACCGAGACTGGATTATTCCCGCTGAAAGCCTGGACATTGGCGAACAGGTGTTTGCAAACGCTGACTATACACCTTTCTTGATTAAGGGTGGACATATTGGACTGGTGGTGGGCCGCAGTGCGGCAACCTTATGGCCTAAGTTAGTCAATTTCTTGCGTTAATCTCTGTGCTAGAATGAGGGCTAATACTTAAGTAATAAGGCTCTGAATGAACCGCATTCTCGTCATCGAACCCGATGTGTCTTTACAACAAACCATGATTGATCTATTGCAGGTCAGCGGTTTTGAAACCCATCAGGCTGAAAATATTAATCACGGTCTCGAACTGGCTCAGGAACTTCAACCTGATCTGATTCTTGTGAACTATGAAACCGGCGAGCTACGCCCGGATGAAGTGGAAGAAATTCTGGCCTCTGACTTCGATACCGAATCCATTCCTCTGATTTGGTTGATGGACGAAGGGCTATACCGGCTAAACATGAAGTCCCCCGATGAAATCGGACGCGACGTACTCACCACCCCCTTTCGCCCTGAAGAACTACTGGTCAAAGTCCATCAATATTTGTCCAAAGGCGACGGCAATCGCCATCTGGCGCTGGCCGCTTCTCCGGTCATTACCAACGTCAAAATTCCCGCTCACTATTATGATGCGGTGACCGGATTGCCCAGCTCCCTGTTGCTGCACCAGATGCTGATTCAAGACATGCAAACCACTCCCGAAGAATGGCTGGTGGGCGTTCTGGTCATTGGCCTGGATCGCTTTCGTCATCTCAACGAAGCATTAGGACACGATCAGGGAGACGTGCTGTTAAGAGAAATCAGTCAGCGCTTGCGCAACTGCACGGGCACCCCGGAACGGGTGTTTCATCTGGGTGAAGACAAATTTGCCGTGCTCTTACCGGACTTGATTCAGGAAGAAGACGCGGCCCAGATTGCCGCGGATATCAATCAGGAAATCAAACAAACCCTGCCTTTTAAAGAGCACGAACTCCACATGACTGCCAGTATTGGCATCGCCCTTTACCCTACCGATACCCGCGAGGTCAAAAAACTGGTGCGCTGTGCTGAGACCGCCATGTTTCAGGCCAAAGAGCAGGGGCGTAACACCTTCCGTTTTTATAGCAGCGTGGTGCGCAGTCGGGCCTACGAACGCCTGAATTTAGAAAGCGGTTTACACCGCGCCCTCAAAGAAGAAGATTTTTGTTTGTATTATCAGCCGAAAGTGGATCTGATTCAACAGCGCATTACGGGCATGGAAGCCCTGCTCCGCTGGTACCACAAAGACTTTGGCTGGGTATCTCCCACGCAGTTTATTCCCCTGGCAGAAGAAACGGATCTTATTCTGGGCATTGGTCAATGGGTGCTGCAAAAATCCTGTGAGCAAAATCAGAAGTGGCTGAAAGCGGGTCATGATTTATGTGTATCTGTGAACGTGTCCGGTCAACAGTTTAGCCGCAGTGAAATTGTGCAAATTATTGACGGGGTGCTGGACAGTTCCGGTATGGCTCCGGAAAAACTACAGCTGGAGCTGACAGAGTCCGTACTCATGAAAAATATCAGTAACACGGCCCTGAAACTATCGGAACTCAAAAAACGTCGGGTGTCTGTGGCCGTGGATGATTTTGGCACCGGTTACTCTTCACTGGCCTATCTCAAACGCTTTCAACTGGACACGCTGAAGGTGGATCAGTCTTTTGTGCGAGACATTGAAAACGATGCTGACGATGCCGCCATTGTGTCTGCCATTATTAATATGGCCCACGAACTGAAAATGGACGTGGTAGCGGAAGGGGTCGAGAATCTTACCCAGCTTCATTTTTTACAATCCAGAGATTGCGACGTGGTGCAAGGCTACTATTTTGCTAAACCCCTGCCACCGGAAGACTTTGAAGAACTGTTATCTCAAGATTTATCGGCGTTATTCAGCGGCCCGTGAAGTTTTTACTGGGATTCTTTCTCTTGCTGGAAGTCTTCCTGCCCCTCACCGTCGCCTTGATCTGGTTATTTAATCCCCCCGGACACTGGGGAAACCTCTGGGCAGGATTGATTCGTATGGGAGCCATTTGTGGCGGACTGCCTATTTACGGTATTTATGCTTTTATTCTGGCCAAAGCCCATGCTCCGGAACGTCTGAGAGACTGGCTACTGGTGTTTTCTCCGTTACTCTGGGGCTTTATCAGCGCCCTTTATTTTTCTTCAGCCATTGAACTCTGGGACATTTTGCAATGGGAAGGTCTGAGTTTGTATCTGGGCTCCAACCTGACCCTTTGCATTGGACTATGGAGCTTACTGTATCTCAAAGAAGACGCCCGCTGGGAACCGGGAGCCTGGATCACTTTGATTTTAATTTCTGGACTGGTATTTGGCCCGGCCCTGGTAGCGGGCTGGATGGGCTGGCAGGCTTCAGGTACGTGGATCAATGAACTGGGAGGAAGTCCCGGCACCGCTTTCGTGGTATATGGTGATTATATACTGGGTATTGGGTGGACAGCCTTTGGGCTATGGCCCGTGCTCAAGTCCAGTTACGAAGAAGGTTTATTGTGAGAAAGTTACGATGATTTTTACCGCTGGTATTCTTTGTTTGATTGCATTTTCCGTTCACGCTATTGCCGGGGATCGTGAGTTTGCTCAAATGCCAGTAACACGAAACTCTACCAAAACAAGCGATACCTGGGTGCAAACCCGCAGCGGTTGGCACTGGGTAAGCACTGATTTATTGCTCAGCGGTATTTTGCTTTTGTTGATAGAAACAACACAAGTTATTTCTGCACGTACTGAAATCCTGAATCTGGCCAGTATTTACTTTTATTGCTGTGGCACCGCGTGGCTGATCACTGTTTTAATCTCCAAAGATACGGTTGTTCAGATATGGCGAGTGGGTCAGTGGATGTTTTGCTTTCTGATGAGTTTACTTATTTATCTCGGCCATTAAAATTTATGAGTTAAACAATTTTTAACCTAAAAAAAACCCAAGCATAAGACATATTCCTTCAGTTTGTTTGGCATTTCTTCCATAATAGAAGTAACCATCTGTAGAGGAATACCTATGAATACCCTGTCTGTTCGTCCAATGTCTGCTCCGTCTTACCCACAACAGTCACAAGCTGCTTATTCAACATACGCGCCCCCACCCGCAACGCAACTCTCAGGCTTTGCCTCAGATCAGCTGACCCTTTACAATTTGCGCAGCGCTATTTCTGGTGGCACCAGCGCCTATTTTCGTGGACACGAAATGCACAACACCATGCGCTCCCTGGTGGAAGGTGGATTATCAGGCATTCCCACAGGGTTAAAGGATATGGCGGGGACCGCGGGGCAACTGGCGGGAATCGGGGCTTTTGGAGCGGCTATTGGCGCCTCTATTCGCAACGGTTATGGCCTGGCCACGGGCAAGATAGAAGCCTCGGAGGTGGGCATGAATATTGCCAAAGACACCGTTCGGGGTGCGCTGGCCGGCGTCAGTGGAGGAACCGCCGCAGGTCTGGTGGGTTTCATTCCTGTTAAAGGCGTTATGGGAACCGTATTATCTGTGGGTGCAGGTATGGTAGGTGGCGTCCTGGGCGGAAAACTGGCTGAAAAACTTAACAGCAACTATTAACCAAAAACCATTATGTCAAAACCGCCAACCCTCGCCGACTTAAGCGAGGCTTTTGTCATCATTGATCCCAAACACCACGCAGAATCTGTCACCATTGGCGAGGACTTCTTTCAACAATTGGATCGGCGTTCAGACGGTTTTAGAGGGCATTTGTTAATGTCCAGCTTTTCTTTTGACAGCGATTGGTCCACATGGGAACGGCACCCTGCCGGGGATGAGATTGTGATTTTATTATCTGGTGAAGCAACCTTACTGCTAGAACTCCCCGACGGCAATCAAAAGATCACGCTAAAGAAACCGGGCAGTTACGTCATTGTGCCCACCAACATCTGGCATACAGCACAGACCACGACTCCCACACAGATGCTTTTTCTCACCCCGGGTGCGGGCACAGAAAATCGAGCTATTGATTGAACATGGATTAAACGAAGCATCATTTTAACCTTTGACACAGGTTTAAGTCTGCGTTTTTAACACTATTTTTTATAACTTCTTGATATTTCTTGTGCAATTGTATAAAATTGTTACATAACCCGGTGCGATAATGATTCACACCAGAGAGTTGTACTCAACATGTTAAAATACACGGCCCTGCTGATAGAAGACAACCAAATGAATGCAGAAATCATGCAGCGTCGCTTAGAAAAACGGGGCTTTCACGTCATCATAAGAGAAGATGGTCGCGACCTGTTTATACTCCTTCAGCAAGTGCGCCCCGACGTGATTTTGATGGATTTAAGCCTGCCCTACCGCAACGGCTGGGCACTCACCGGAGATCTCAAAAACAATCCGGCCACCGCAGATATTCCTGTGATTGCCGTTACCGCCCATGCAATGGTGGGTGATCGCGAGAAAGCTCTGGAGGCAGGCTGTGACGAATACGAAAGCAAGCCCGTGGACTTTACCCGTCTATTCGAAAAGATAGATTCGCTTTTGCGGGTGACTTCTGGCCGTTCTCGCTAAGACGCTCTCACCAGGGATTAAACCGCCAGATCTTCTTCCCCACCTTCTTCAGCAGACAACTGAGGAAACACTGCCAGACCGAAGGTAAGGGGCCCGAGACGTCCCACAAACATCATAAAAATAATGATAAGCTTACCCAGCACCGTCAATTCCCCTGTGGATCCACGGGAGGTGCCTACCGTCCCTAAAGCGGAGAGGGCCTCAAAGCTCAGATTGAGAAAATCTTGTTTTTCCACCAGGGTTAGCAAGAGCAGTCCCACAATCAGGGTTACCCCATAAAAACAGGTGGCTGAAATGGCGCTGCGGACGCGATGTACGGGTATGGATTTACCCTTAAACACCACGTTTTCACATTGTCTCAGCGTACTTTGCATGACGCCCCACATGGCGGTCACGGTGGTACTTTTAAGCCCCCCACCGGTCCCCGAAGGAGAAGCCCCCACAAACATAAACAGGAAAATAAAGAAAGCGCTGGCCTGAGAAAAGAGCGCAAAATCATGGGTATTAAACCCTACGGTAGTCAACGACGTCATCACCTGAAACCAGCTGCTTAACAAACGTTCTTCCACAGGAGCACCTACCATGGATTGATCTATAGTAAACAGAAATAACGTGCCGATGACACTGCTCCAAAAGGTAAATTGCAAAATAATTTTACTGGTGAGGCTCAGTCCTTTTTTGCGGTTGGTAAACACTTCCCAGAATTCGCTAAGCACAATAAAGCCGATGGCCCCACAATAACTCAGCGCACCAATCACCAGATTCAGCGCCACATCCCCTCTATAGCTCATAAAGCTGTCTCCGTACAGGCTAAACCCCGCGGTACAAAAAGCGGATACGCTGTGAAAAACGGCGTTCCAACTGTGCGCCAATAATCCCCCTTCAGGTCTGAGAATAAAAAAGAGAGCCAGCGCCCCCAACGCTTCCACAATCAACGTAAAAATAATCACGTGTCGAATAAAACGCTCCAGACGAAACCCTTCCGGCAGCGAAAAAGCGGTAGAAGAAACGGACTTGTTTAGGGGATTAAGCACAGAAGAGCGGGACAAAATCACAAAAGAGCCCAGAGTCATATAGCCAATACCGCCCAGCTGAATCAGCGCCAGAATCACCAGTTGTCCCCAAAAAGTATAATCCTGTCCCGTGGAAAGGGTGGCTAGTCCCGTGGTAGAAGTGGCCGAAACGGCCGTAAACAGATGATCCAGAGCAGGTTGAGGAGTCACTTGTGACATCGGCAGACAAAGCAAAACCCAGCCGCAAAACATATAGAAAAAGTAACCCAGCAAAAGCACCCTTACTGGTGGCATTCGCTCTAAAAATGAAGAAAGAGATTTAAACATGGACCTGAGATTATCACGGGCGATATAAAAATCGCATAAAGCATGGCAGGCGTAAAATTATTTGCCGTAAAAAAAGCTCAGAGGACGATGAATCCGTCGGGCCCAGGCAGACTCACTGTGGTCGCCACCTTCTTCAATATGGAAGGCCAGGTTTTTAAAATGCTCAAAACCGGCTGACTCCAGACCGCTCACAAAATTTTTCGCAGCGCCCAGCATGGCGTCAGGATTTTGCCCTTCACGGGTGCCCATGTCCACCCACACTCGGGTATTTTTTGACAGCGAAGCAATGTCTTTGACCGCCTGCTGATCTTTCCACCACACCGAAGGAGATAACATACCCACTTTTGAAAACACCTCCGGGTAGGCTCTGGCCGTATCAAAAGAAATCAGTCCCCCCAGAGAAGATCCCATAATGGCCGTATGCTCTCGCTCAGGGCGGGTGGAATAGGTCTGATCAATAAAAGGCTTGAGCTCTTTCACCAGAAAGCGGGCGTAATCCGCGCCCTTGCCCCCGTGGGTATTGCCGTTATAGGTATCCGCATGCCAGATGTACTCCGCCATGCGATCAGCGGTATTATAAATCCCGACTATAATCACCGGATGAATCTGCTGCTGTTGAATCAGACGGCGGGCGTTTTCGTCCAGCTGCCATTCCACACCGCCAAAGGTGGTACGGCGATCGAAAAGATTATTGCCGTCGTGCACATAGAGTACCGGATAACGGGATGCCTCAGAGTAGTTGGGTGGCAGCCACACCAGCACGTCTCGCTTGTGCTGGAGATGCTGCGAAGGAACCTGGGCATGGAGCCGAAAAGCACCTGTCAGAGATCCGCCCTGATGAGGCTGCCCCTGACGCCAGGAGGTGTTATTAAATTGTTGAACACGCGCAGGGAGTGGGCGACTCAGGGGAGGAGAGGCCGTGCAGCTCCACAGGGTGGCGATTAGCGTGACCAATAACAAACTTTGAAAGCGATAAAGCAGGGCCATAAAACAACTTCCTTCCTCCCTTATATTAAAACACATTTGCCCCCTGAATCAGTTATCATAAGTAATATGCGAAGATTAATGGTTGTGTTTTTTCTGCTTATGAGTGGAATCTTTTCTGTCCATGCTCAGGAGCTAACGGAAGGCTTTTCCCCGGTCACCGAAAGTGTTGCGCCTACAGCAAGTGCTGCGTCCACAGAAACAGTGCCCGCAGGCGACTCAGCGTATCGGGCTCGCTGGGCTCAAGACGCGGTCAGAGTCTTGCAAGAAAACGGGATTCAGTTGCCCACGGGCATTGACTATAACGCACTCATTTCAAAAGACGATTTCATTCGCGTTCTGTCTCGCGTTTCAGCAGTTCCTGTGGCCCAACTGCGCAGCACTCTCTGGAATCAGAACCCCACCAATAAACAGCTCACCCGTGGCGAAGCCATTCATTTGCTGATTTCCGGTTATGGCATGGGGCCTTCTTTAGAAAACTTTGGTCGTCAACCGTCGTTTTTTACGGACCTTGATCGGGAACACCCTGCTTATGCGTCGATTGTGCTAGCGGAACGGGTCAATTTGATCAACGGCTACCCCGATAAAACCATTCGCCCTGATGAACCCCTGAGCTGGGGTGAAGCGCTGATCTTAACGGAAACCATTTCTAGCTGGCGGCAGGCCCTGCCCACCTCCGCACCGGAATGGGTAAAGCAATTTGAACAAAAACAAAATATGTG
>CAYFGW010000072.1:0-18808 GCA_964342365.1 uncultured Candidatus Sericytochromatia bacterium
CACTGGAACGGGGAAGCCAATTGAGACGTTCCACTGCAGCAGAAGGCCGCATTGCCCGGGAAGCCTCCCGTTCGGGAAAACTAGATGACGCCAGAGCAAGTCAGGCCCGCTATGAACGGGGCCAGGAAACTGCCGTGGCAGAAACCGAAAGGTCTGCGGGGATACTCGCCCGCAGGCAGGGACACGAACGTGAAGCAGATCGATTGCTTGGCGTCTCCCAAAGCAGAATACAGAGCGGTCGTGGGAATATTGGCGTTGCAGCAGGTTCTGGCTATGCCAGCGATTTGTCTTCGGGCATTGCCAGCGCAACGGGTGAAGCCGGACGTGTGGAAGGCGTGGTAGCGGGCACCCAGAGCCAACTGGACAATTTCAGAGCCAGCAATCAGGATTACGCAGCACAGGTGGAAAAAGCCCAAAACGTCGACCGACTACAGGGAGAAGCCGTTGCCCTGACGGGAGAGGCGATACGCCTTCGCGAAGAAGCCCTGGCGCAGCAAGAAGCGGATAATGCCAATCAGGCAGACATACTGGTGCAGGGGGTTAAAAACGGAGCCAGAAGCAGTGAAGGAGAATTTAAAATCAGCGGTTTCCTGGGCGGTGGTTTTCAGGGCATGCGAGCAGAAGTGGGCGTCACGGCGTCAATTATGGCCAAAGCCCAGCGAGACGCTGACGGCGCATACATTTTGACCCTGACTTTTAAAGGAGAAGCCAGTGCTGAACTCAGCACCTTTTTCTATAGCGCAAAAGGGTCTTACTCCAAAGCCTTTACAGAAGGTATTAAATTAGATGGCCCCGAAGAAGTGGCCGAGTTTACGCGTTTGCTGAACGACTTTACCCAACAGATTAGCACCAACGGTCTGACTTCTGATGAATCTGTTAGGTCCCGGGATGCGTTAATGGATTACCTTCAACTCAATCGGCGCAGTCAAACTGAAGACAAAGGAAAACTGACCATTAACGTGATGGGACAGGAAAGTGAGCTGTCTGTGGCCACAGGGGTTATTACACAAGACGGTTTTAACGATATTGACAGAGACGGTCAGAGAGACGCCAACGAAGCCCGCACACGAGAAGTCAGTCGCTACCGAAAAGTATCAGGCAGTGTAGAGTTTGGGGATTCAAAACTTGAACTCTCTGTGAATAGAACCAGCGATCGCCGGGGGCGTCCCACCGGAAAAACCATAGAAATCAGTGTGGAAAGTGGCGTCGGCATTCCTCCTTTTTCCCATTTTGCCCGTTCGCTGGCAGAAAACAGTGATTTGGATCTCGCGCCTGATGAAGTGGCTACCGCTTACGCCAGACTGGAGGCCCAGGCCGCCACAGGCACACGTAAAGGAAAAATTGTAGCCACCGTAACGGTGCCGCCCAGAGAGCCCGCCACCTATCAAATTGCGGCAGTAACAGGTCAAGAATACAAATTCGGCGGTCGCACCCATAATCCGAGTGGAGGAAACGTGGGGGGTGAGCTCCGTTACAAAGAGGAAGCAGAACTGATATTGGCAGAGGGACCTCTCTATGAAACCACATAATTACCGACACATTTCTTTGAAACAAGAAGTAACCACTCCTCTGCGTTTTCGCTTACAGGATGGATATATTCACAGCTGCCAGGCCTTCTGGCATTTTCAGGCCAATCAGCAGCTGGCCACTTTTGATTTGCGCTTAGAAATCGCGCCGGAGCATCTTGAAAAAGATGAGGCCTTTTTACTCAAGCGTTTTGGACGTGTTCCTGAGCGAGTTTCCGAGGAAACAGCGCCGGTCTATGCTTTTCGCTTCAAGGAAGAACACCTCACGCCAGATCGCATTGCCTTGTTCACCCATCTCGAAGAAAACACCCCTTTTATAGAAGTGGATCGAGAAGCCGTGACAGATTTAGGCAATTACCAGTGCCTGGGACTTTCTTACGGGGAGGTCAGTGCGCTAAACTAGACATTATGCGCCGTCCGAGGATAATTAGCTGGTTTGTGTTCTGGGGAATGTGTTTTGTCATGCTCACAAGCCATGGCCACGCGGCGTCTTCAGACCTGCTCCGAATCGAATACTGGGCCAGTGGCAGTGGCGAGAACGCTCCGGCGGCCCTGCAAAATATTCAGGCGGCACAGGATGCGGCCAGACAGGGGCAGTTTGCAACCGCCACGCCCACCCAGCTCAACCCCGGTTTTTCACAAGCACCCCACTGGTTTCGCTTCACCCTTAAAAACACCTCAGACAAAACCCGGGAACACTACTTTGAGTTGGCGCACCCCAGTATTGAACATGTGTGGTTTTACCGCCCGGTGGGTCCTGACACCTTCCAGCGCACCCTCACCGGCAGACAGTTTCCCTTTGCCCGTCGGGAAGTGTCCCACCGCAACTTTGTATTTCCCCTGACGCTGCCCCCACGCAGTGAGCGCACCTATTATTTCCGCACCCGGAGTACCGCCGCCTACTATTTAAACGCCCATTTACACACCCCCCTGAATTTTATACGCAAAGAGCGGGACTCTCAGCTGGGTTTTGGCTTTTACTACGGCCTGATTTTTGTGATGTTCTTTTACAATCTGGTGCTCTGGGTCAGCACCCGCAGCAAGAGCTATTTGTACTATGTACTGACGGTGTTTTTTTTACACGGCATGTATCAGCTCACCAGCAACGGGCTGGCCTACGAGTACCTGTGGCCTAACGCGGTGTGGTGGAACAACCACTGCCTGGGCTTTTTTCTGGGGATTTCCACGTTCTGGGTGCTGCAGTTCAGCCAGCGCTTTTTGCATACGGAGCAAACCCCACGCCTGCACCGGGTGATGGACATTTTTAAATGGAGCGCTTTTGCCATGGCAGTGCTGAACTTATTCCCCGACGGCAGTGTGCTCAGCGATATCTCCATTTACTTGAACCCCCGTATTTCGTTGCTGAGTATTTTGCTGGTGTGGGCCAGTGCCTTCTGGCGCTGGCGTGAAAAAAGCGCCCGCAATTTTCTGGTGGCCTGGAGCAGTTTGCTGGCCGGTGGCTTAATCAGTGGCTCTGTGGCCTTTAATCTCTTGCCCCGAAATTTCTGGACCATTAACGCCTTACAGATCGGAACGGCTGTGCAGGTGGTGCTCTTATCATTGGCACTGGCAGAACGGTTGCGTCACAGTCAGAACCAGCTGCTCACGGTACAGTCTCAGCGCCTCAACGAGGCCCGCGAAGCCCAACAGGTGCAGGAAAATCTGGTGAAGCGCCTGCAAAAACTCGACCGCCTCAAAGACGATTTTATGGCCAATATCAGTCACGAGCTGCGCACGCCCCTGAACGGTATTATTGGCATCAGCGAATCCCTGATAGACGGTGCTGCGGGCAAGTTAAGTAATGTTCAAAAAGACAATCTGTCCCTGGTGGTGTCTTCAGCGCGCCGCTTGTTTCATCTGGTGTCAGATTTGCTGGACTTTTCCCAGATTAAACACCGGGAAATTCCGCTGGCCACCCGCCCGGTCTGGCTCAGAGAAATTGCCGAAGTGGTGCTCAAGCTGTCTCAGCCACTGGTGGGCCAAAAAGAAGTAGAACTCGTTAACGCCGTGCCCCACGATTTTCCGCCGCTGCTGGCAGACGAAGATCGCCTGCAGCAAATTTTGCACAATCTGGTGGGTAACGCCATTAAATTCACCACACAGGGTCATATTAAGATCAGCGCAAAACTGCTGGACAGCGAAGACCATGCTCAGGCAGAAATTACGGTGAGTGACACAGGTGCGGGCATTGATGCAGAACACCATGCTCGCATTTTTGACTCCTTTGAACAGGCGGACGGTTCTATTACTCGCCGCCATAGCGGAACGGGCTTAGGACTGGCCATTACCCGGCAACTGCTGCAGCTGCAAAAAGGGGATATTCGCGTGGAGTCTGCTCCCGGCAGCGGCAGCCACTTTATTTTCACCCTGCCGCTGGCTCAGTCCCGTCAGGCGGACAAAAATTACACCACCCAGCCCCTGGAAGCGCCTGAGGTCATCCAGCAGACCCGTGAGCTGGTGCCCCAGGCTTCTATTGAAGAGGTAGTGGAGTCCCTGGAAGAGTTGGCGACACGGCCTTTTGCTGATGACCGCAGCTTCCATATTTTGATTGTGGACGATGAACCCATCAATTTACAGGTGCTGGTGAATATGCTGTCGCTGCAAAATTACAGCGTGACCCGTGCCAACAGTGGAAAAGAAGCCCTACAGCTCCTCGATAAGCAAAGCTTTGATCTGGTGTTACTGGACGTGATGATGCCCCATATGTCTGGCTACGAGGTGTGTGAAGCCATTCGTCAACGCTATCCCGCCAGTGAGCTGCCCGTGGTGTTTTTAACGGCCCGCAACCAGATTGAAGATTTGGTACACGGCTTTGAAACCGGAGCCAACGATTACTTAAACAAGCCCGTGGCCAAAAGCGAGTTACTGGCCCGCATTCAAACCCATATCCATTTGTCCAAACTCAACGGTTCTTATGCCCGCTTTGTGCCCGATGAGTTTTTGCGCTTTCTGGGGTACGAAAGTATTTTAGATGTGCAGCTCGGCGATCAGGTACAACAGGAAATGACGGTGATGTTTTCAGATATTCGCAGTTTTACCACCCTGTCAGAACAACTCACCCCCAAAGAAAACTTCGACTTTTTAAACGACTATCTCAGCCGCATTTCACCAGTGATTCGCATTCATGAGGGGTTTATCGACAAGTACATTGGCGATGGGATTATGGCCTTGTTTCCTGAGCAGGCGCAAAATGCCCTTGATGCCGCCATGGAAATGTTTGAGGAACTGGCCAATTACAACGTGGAGCGCGAAGCGGTGGGATATATTCCCATCCAAATTGGCATTGGTTTACACACGGGCATGCTGATGCTGGGCACCATTGGGGAATCCGAGCGCATGGAAGGTACGGTGATTTCAGATGCGGTCAACACCGCTGCCCGTATGGAGGGCCTCACCAAACTCTACGGTGCCAGTCTGATTATTACGGAACACACCCGCAAACAGCTGAGTGATCCCGACCGTTACACCCTGCGCTATTTAGGAGAAGTGCGGGTCAAAGGCAAACAGGAACGCACCGGCATTTATGAGGTTTTAGAGGAATATATAGCCACCGACTATGCCGCTAAATACCGTACCCTGTCGGACTTTGAGCAGGCGGTCAACGCCTACTTTTCCCGCGAACTAGACATTGCAAAAACGGGATTTGAACAGGTGCTGGAAGGCAACCCCATAGACGGAGCTGCGCAATATTATTTACAGCGTTGCGAACAGTTTTTGCAGCAGGGCACCCCTGATGACGTGTCACCCACGTTTGTATAGACAGTTCAACTTGCTATTTTTGGCATTTTTGGCTATACAGTAAATAAGAGTCATCTTCTCAAAAAAGGTTTTTTATGAATATTAATACCCGTACCAGTCTCCCTGTTTCAACCCCCACCCTACCTGCCGCTGGTGCCACGGATGTGCCCCCATCCAACACAGCTACTCCCGCTCCTCCGGTAGAAGAGACCGTCCAGAATGCAGGCCCCACCGACACAGCGGATGTATCCGCCCCGGAAAACGCGGATTTTGAGCCCAGCGCCCTTGCTTTTGATCCTCAAACCCCCACGCTGGACCCGAGCCCGGAACAAATGGAAGCCGTCCTACAGGCCACCAATGAAAATATGCTAACGCAAATGGATGCCGCCGACCCCGATTCAGACCTGGGACGTTATGCTGCAAGCTTGCGTCTACTCTCTCTGGCAGAGAATCCTGAATTGATGGCAGAAAACGGCGATGTGGGAGCCAGAGATCTGCTGGCACAAAATCAGGTTAATTTAGCGGCCATCCAGGCAGAGTATGAACGCCTGGGATCATCTCCAGAGGTCGTTGAAGCCTACGCCCGCGCCAGAGAGCACGCCAGTGAAACCGTGTTTGGTCAATCCGCAGCGGAAAGTGCCGCAGAAATAGCCAATCATCTCAATAGTCCAGAAATGGCGCAGCGGATTCAGGCAGCTCCCATTACAGAACGGGCCACCCTGATCCAAGAAGCCATCCAGGAACTGGCGATATTGGATCCTGAACAGGCTGCTGAAGCCGCTGGTACCATGATGAACGAGCACGTGTTAGACGCTGCCCAAAGTGCCCTGGGAGCTACGGGAGCAGAAGGGGAACAGGCACGCCAGGGCTTTGCAGATGCCATGGTATCTTACCTGCAAACTGCCGGGGACGTGGGCAAAGCCGGAGAGGCTATTAGCAATCTTTTTGGTGAAGATATGAGCCCGGCGGATTTGCAACGTATGGCAGAAGACGTCTCGGGATTACTCGAAGGTGTTGATGAACATATGCTACAAGACGGCGTTCGCATGGCGGATCACCTGGAAAGCCGCCTCGAAAGCATAGAAGACCCCCGGCGACAAAATCAGGCCCGTCGCTTTATCCACCATATTCGCGCGCAGAACGCCCTGGAGTCATTGTCCACGCTGGGAGCCGTGGGCGGCCTGCTGGGGCAGGACTATACCCCCGATACTCCCGAAGAATGGGCCGGTTTATTGAATACGGGATTATCGGCCCCGGGAGATGTGAGAACCGCCGTTCAACTGGGCCGCCGCCTGGCAGGAAGAGGACCTTTATTACAAGCCATTGCCAGAAGTGGCGGCGGAAGCGCATCAGCAACCCGTGCCGTTAGCGTACTGGCAAAATTATCCACCGCTGCAGATCGTATGGCAGTGGCTGCCAATGTCGTGGGTATTGGCTCAGATTTACTGGGGGCCCACCGTGAATGGGGCAATGAAGATACTCTGGGCACCACCACCTATGTTGTGTCAGCCGCCAGCTCAGCAGTTCTGCTGGCGGGCCCGGCAGCTCCTATTGCTGCGGTGGCTGTGGGCGTGGGTCTGGGTGCGATGGCCGTTAACAGCTATTACGGCGAAAGCGAGGACATGGGGCAAATTCGCCGGGACCTGAGATTACTGGGTTACTCGGATCAAGATGATGCCCTTCAAGAGCAGGTGGAAGCTCCCGTAGATATTGACGGTATTTTGTACATGTCAAACACCGATGAACGACTGGAGCGCTTTGCGCAACTCAGCCCCGAAGACCAGGCTCGCTTTTTACACGAGGTATCCGATGGTTTTACGCCGAATCCCACAGAAAACCTGATTTACCGGGCCCTGACAGAATCTTCTGACGAAAGTTTTAAAGCCCTTTTAGAGCATCTGGATCCTCAAACCGTCGCCCGGGAAATAGATAATCTCGAACAGGCCAGAGAAATTATGGACCGCATGCTGGCACAAAGTGACCCGGACAGCGTCGGAGAACACGTGCAGCACTACGTAGAACGGCTGGCTCGCGAACACCGAGACGATATCATTCAGGACTTTTTGGAAGCTCACCCTCAGGTGCAAGATCAACTTCCCCCGGAATTGCTGTCACGAATGGCAAGTCACCTGGCCAGCGGGCGCACAGACAGAGCCGAAGAAAATCTGATGCAGCAGTTGCTCACCACAGAGAACCCACAACGCTTTGATCAGATCGCTGTGGCCATGGGTTCAGAGGGACTTGACAGCGTCCGCTCTGAACTGGGCTTTGATGAAGCTTTGACCATGGCTCACCGCATGGTTTTATCAGAAAATGCTGAAGTCAATGCCATTGCCACAGCCTTTTACGAAGACCACTTTTTCCACGTTCCCACAGTCGCCATTGAAGTAGAGGTCATTGCGGGACTTTCTGATGCCGAAATAGCCGCTATTCCACCGGCCCGTCGTGCAGAATTCATTGATGCCTTCAACACATATGTCCAAAATAACTCACAGGCCTCTGGACATCTCATCATTCAAGAACGCATAGAACAAATGCAAACTCAGATAGAGCGACTCCGCTAGCGTCGGTGTAAATTACTTCTTTTTGTTAATGATTTTATCAGGGAAAACCATACCGTCTTGAATCGGCTTTAACGGAGACTTTTGCGGAGGATTCTTGAGAGTCTCTTTGATCTCATCTTTGGGAAGGCCCGGCTTTGTCATGGGCTTAACAGGTTTTTTGATGCAGTCCGGATGGCCAGGCTTTCCGCTCATGGGCTTACTGGGTTTACCAATGCTACCGGTAGCACCCGGCTTATCGCTTACGGGATTACTGCCGGGTTTAACACCCAGTCCACCGTGGGTAGGCTTGGTGGGTTTTGTGGGCTTGGTATTTCCGTCAGGTTTTTGGGGAAGAGGCTTAAAGCCGGGGTTTATTTTCATGAATATTGGTTTCCTTATTTACTTTGAGCAAAGTTCTAAAACGCTTGTCTCTGATTAATAAATACCCGGTTTAGCCATAATTTATGCCTAAAAAAAAGCAGAGGCATAAAACTTAACCTTCTTTTAATAGGCTCTAAAAGAATCAGGACAATAATTGAGCGAGATGCTGTATTACCTTTTCCACCTTATCAGGGTCCGAAGCATCCTGATGAGGAGCAGAAAAGTGCCCGCTATCATTATCAAAATATTTACCAAAAGCTGAATTAAACGTTTTGGAAAGCGCCGCTGACACCAAAATATCTGAACCCTGGTTAATGTTGCTACCTGCAACACCAAAGCCCTCTTTCACCATTTTTGTGGCCAGTAAAGAACCTGGGTTAACGGCTACCACCACAATATTTTGCTTTTTGAGTTCTTCTCCCAGGTGCTGTGACCACATCGTCAACGCGAGCTTACTCTGGGCATACGCTTCCATATCTTGCAGCACGCTCTCTCCCTTTAAAGCAGAGAGCGATACCGTACTCTGAGCAGCCGAAGAGACATTAACAATACGTGCACCCTCAGATAATAAAGGCATCAGTCCCTGCGTTAATAAATAAGGAGACAACGCGTTCACTACAAAACGCACATCCAGTCCTTGGGGCGTTGATGGATCTGCTATTTTATAGACCCCGGCATTGTTAATAATGACATCCAGATTTTGGTGATGATTTTTAATATTTTCTGCCAGGTTTTTGACCTGCTGAAAATCTGCAAGATCTGCCTGATAAGACTCTACAGTCCCCCGTTTTTTTAGTTCTGCGTACACCTGCTCCAGTTTTTGAGCATTACGTCCGTGTAAAAGAACACGGTGTCCTTTTTCTACCAGTGTCCTGGCCGTAGCCAAACCAATACCATCAGTTGCTCCAGTCACCAAAAGCGTTTTACTCATGTTTTATCTCTTTCAATCGTTTCTTTCAGCATATATTAAGCATCTTATTTTTATAATCCCAACAAATAAACAAAGTGTTTTAAATTTTCTTTAATAATCCTCCTGAAAGGGATACCTACCAGTCCGTATTGGCGTATGCTTCTCGCAAAAAATCGATACAGGCCCGAACTTTGGGGGCCAACAAACGAGAACTTGGATAAACAGCCCACAATGCCGTATCTGATATCAGAGGATAGTCGCTTAAAATCTCCACCAGTTGTCCCTGTTTCAGCTCACGGTAACAGCACCACGTTGAAGAAATAGTAATGCCCATACCCGCAAGGCAGGCATCTCTTGCCGCTTCGCCATTATCTGTACGAAAAGGACCCGACACCTGATAGCTCCGCTCTCCTTCAGGCGTTTGAAAACACCATTGTTCCAATCCCATCATCGTGACACAATGATGCTGTAATAAATCTGCAGGTGCTTTGGGAGTCCCATACGCATTTAGATAAGCTGGAGCGGCACATACCACGCGCCGGACCGGAGCCAAACGCCGAGCTATATAGGCCGAATCTTTAAGTTCTGTATCACGAATAGCCAGATCAAAACCTCCTTCCACCAGATCCACCAGCCTATCGCTGAGATACATGTCTACAGAAAGCTCTGGATAACGTTGCAGAAAAGAGCCCAGAAGTGGCACCACGTGCAAACGGGCAAAAGAAGCCGAAGCCGTTATACGTAATTTCCCCCGGGGCACTATACGCCCTGCTCCTACAGATTCTCTGGCGCTTTCAAAACTTTCTACAAGTGCTTCTGCATGAGGTAAAAAGGACTCGCCATCTTCTGTGAGCGAAATCTTACGGGTGGAACGATGTAGTAAACGGACCCCCAGACTCTCTTCTAAACGCTTAAGCTGTAAACTTGCCACCGCAGCGGATAAATCCAGCTCTTTTCCCGCCTGAGAAATATTTTTAGTCACGGCGACTCTCAGAAATAACCGAACATGTTCAATTTTCATTATCAAAAAAAACTTAAAACTCTTTCTAAAAACAGATGCATTTTCAAAAGTATAACAAGGTTATATGCTGAACTCAATCACGATTGAGGAGACATACATAATGAAAGCTATGATTATTAACGCTTACGGTGAAAGCAATGTTTTTGAAGCCGCCGACATACCACAACCTGAAATTCAGCCCGGTCATGTTCTGGTAAAAGTAGCAGCAACAAGTGTCAATACCGTGGACACAATGATTCGCCAAATGGGAAAAGCCTTACCACTTTCGCCCGATTTACCCGCTGTATTGGGCATGGATTTTGCAGGTACTATTACCGACATCGGAGAAGGAGTTGAAGGATTCAACGTTGGCGACGAGGTTTACGGTTGTGCTGGAGGGCTGGCAGATTTACAGGGCACACTGGCAGAATATATGTTGGCTGATGCGGATCTGATTGCAAAAAAACCCCAAACTCTTTCTATGAAAGAAGCAGCTGGTCTTCCTTTGGTAGGAATCACCGCTTACGAAGGCTTGCAAAGAGCGGGCATTTCTGAAGGCCAAAAAGTGCTGGTTCACGGAGGTTCCGGTGGGGTTGGACATATTGCCGTGCAATTGGCAAAATACTTCAAAGCCGAGGTTTTTTCTACCGGTGGAGGCAAGCCCCAGCTTGATTTAATCGCATCTCTGGGGGCCACAGGGATTAATTATTTAACAGAAGACGTCTCAGACTATGTGGAGCGCTACACCGCAGGAAAAGGATTTGATGTGGTTTATGACTCCGTGGGCGGGGAAAACATGCTCAAATCTTTTGAAGCCGCTGCCTTGAATGGTCATGTAACAAGCACGGTGGCACTGGTATCTATAGACCTTTCTCAGGCACATTTTAAGGGACTTTCTCTGCATGTGGTGTTTATGCTCATTCCCATGCTGTATCAGCACCAGCGCAAGGTCCACGGACAAATTCTTGCCAAATTAGCCGAGATTGCAGATGCGGGACATTTAAAAGTCGTTGTTGACCCGAAAAACTTTAGCCTTGAACAAGTAGGACAGGCTCATGACCACCTCACTAGCGGGCAGGCGATGGGCAAAGTAGTGATTACCATTTAGGCCCGCTGCATGGAAGCCTCACCGGTGGTCACATCCAGCATTTCTTTAAAAGCCTTGCCCACAGGCATTTCCAGGTAAGGAATGCCGTGTTTTTTGCATAAAGCCTCTACCCGGGGCTGATACTGCTGGTATTTGAGCATGGGTAAGTCGGGCCAGACGTGGTGCTCAATCTGGTAATTGAGCCAGAGGTGTAAATAATCGTTCACATCCCCCCCGGTGCGATAGTTTACTGAGCCCATAATCTGGTGCAGCATACGCTCTGCCTTATGAGCCGGGGGTTTGTCAAAGCGCCAGATCTCGGAGCCCGTGTGATTGGGGCCAACGACGGCAAAGGTGTGAACATTGGTCAAAATTTCTGCCCAGAGGGAATTCAAAAAGGCCGAAAATATGGCAAAGGGGCCAGCAGGCAAAAAGAGGGAAGGAAACACCACAAATTGCCACAGCGCGTAGGGCAAATACATATCAAAGAGCACGCTTTTGACCCCTTCAGTGTCCAGACGAAAATCTCCTCTGGGGCCCTTGGCGGTCTTTTCGTGGAGGGCGTGCACGTTACTGGGCACATAGTAAATGGGTTTCCAGAGAGCGCCTAAGGCCACGATTAAAGCCTGCTTGAACACCAGAGGCAGCTCCGACTGGCGAATTTTTTCGGTGTTACGTTCCAATAGATCGGGATCTTTTTCCTGCCCGGTGTGATGGTGATGCATCACGTTATGTTCAAAACACCAGGACTCCGGCGTCATCCAATCGGGCCAGTCCACCCAGCGCCGCCAGCCTTTTGCAAAATAACGGCTGGTATAGCGCTTGGGTACCCCCGGCACTTTGTCATAGCCTCGATGGCCAATGTGATGCATCAGCAGCCAGCGGGTACTGCGGCCAAAACCCATGCCCAGGACCGATAGCGGATTGGGGCCTAATCCTGCGGTAAGAACGCCCACCAGATTGGCTATTTTGCCCCAGTTTTCGATTTTGTACAAATGCTTTAAATCGGCAGGCCCCAGATTGTGCTGGATTTCCTCGCGCAGGGCCTCCAAATCTTTGAGAAAGGGTCGCAAATCCTGATTTTTTAACCGTTCAAAAGTATTCGAAGAAGTATCTGAAGTATTGGGAGCGAATTCGTTCGTGAATTTAGAAGTTAGTACAGAGGGAGAACCACACATATAACAGGCCTTTTTTGAAAGCAGCTTAGCACGAATTCTTGTATAAGCTCTTGCTTTTTAGAAGCAAACCCTGTAAATTCGATATATATCGATTCAATACTTATCGAAATAAAAACTCCATTCCTGAGGAGAATTTCTCATGTCCCCTGAAGTAGAAACAAAAATTCGTGCAAATATTCACCATATGCTTTCCTATTTACACGGTGTATATCAGACCGACACCTTTGCGCATTTTGTAGAAGAGAAACGACAGCAATGGACGGCTGCTCAGCAAAAGTATGCTGCCCACGGTCGTGAGGAAGCCGCTTGCAAAGAACGCATTAAGCTCTTGCAACTCACGCAAACCCTGAAGGAGATACAATCATGAAAGACCAGACACCCGATTCGGTCGCTTTATTCAAAGCCCTTGGAGACGCCTCGCGTTTAAACATGCTCCAGCTGATTCAAGCTGAAGAACCTGTCTCCACAGAGATCCTCTGCGAACGCCTGAAACTGGTGCCTTCCACGGTTTCTCACCATGCCAAAAAGCTCATACAGGTTCAGCTCATCTACACCCGTAAAAAAGACAAAACCCTCTATTACCACGTTAAAAAGGAAATGTTAAATATGCCTCTTAATACCTTAATTCAAAGCCCCAGCGATTACACCGACGGGCGCAGCGATAGTTATAAAAACAAAGTCTTAGACACCTTTATTTCCTGCGGAAAACTACTCAAAATCCCCTCTCAACGTAAAAAGCGCCGGGTGATTCTGGAGCATATTGTGCAGGGCCTGGACAACGATAAAACTTACCCGGAAAAAGAACTCAGCGACATTCTGGCCCGTTGGAACGAAGATTACTGCTTTTTACGCCGCGAAATGATTGCTGAAGGTTTATTATCTCGGGAAGGAGGGCTTTACCAACGCCTTTAAACCCCGGAGCAAAACGGAATGCTAAGCCTTATCGCTTCATGGGACGATACGTCAAATCAAAATCTTGTAGCAATCCTTTAATCACGTCGATCTGGTAGTCACGACTTCCGTGATGCGCCAGATTGTAGTCATAATGGCGAAAATGTCCCGGCGCAAGCTGCTCACGGGTGCGGGCCATAAAACGTGAGATTAAGTTTTCTTGATCAATACGGTCGTCTAAACCGTTAGTAAACACACGCAGTTGAGTTTGGGCAGACATATACCGAAGTTGCTCCACAGGATTCAGCTGGTACGTTCGTTTCCAAAACGCGCTGTCCAGAATATAGTTTCCACTGCGGTCTATATCTGGTGCAAAATCCGAATGAGAAATCCGCCCAAACCAGCCGTTTTCAAAAACGCCCTTTAAATCCAGTACCGGTACAACGGCATGAATAGGGCCGAATTGCTCACCTGCACGGGCCGCCAATAATAAAGAAGTCATGCCTCCCCAGGATCTACCCAATACGGCAATACGCTCATTAGGCAGTTGCCATTGAGAACGCAAATGGGCGGCAGCCTCTGTAATGTAGTCAACAGAAGTTAAACGGTGACGGGACCCCTTTAAAAACCAGTTTGCTCCCCCTTCTCCCCCACCAGGTAATTCCAAAGTTAAATAAGCTCCGCCCGCTTCTAAAACCATTTGTACTTCACGGGGTTCAGGGGCATTTTTAATGGAAATAAAAGCATAGTGACGAATAAAACCAAAGGTGGGGGGTCGATCTTTGCGGGTAAAGACATAGCCATTTAAAGGCGTTCCGTCTTTGGCGAGCATTGCAAATCGCTCTATCTTCATGTGTCGGGCGTTGAAATCTAACGGCTGTTCAGGTGCCAATACCCTGAGCTGAGCCGGAGTATCTTTATGGGTTTGAAGCCTCAATTCCAACGTTTGATGTCCCAGGGCCACATCTGCAAAACTGGCCCGCGCCCGGGTCGCGCCGGGACCCCAGTGAAAATTAGACAGGCTCCCAAAAGGGGTTAAGCCCAGATCTGCCAGCGCAAAACGCTGACGCTGACCGGTTTTTAGATTCCATTGTTCCAGAAAAACGTGCTGGGTGTGACGGTTATGGTACTGCAAAATAAGGGTATTTTGGTGCAAGCGGGCAGTATGAAGCACTTCGTTGTGTCGGGCTGGCACGAGAGTGCGCCGTTCCCCATCAGAAGATACGGCCACCACCCCGTAATAATCTCCGGCCTCCTGAGATAAGATCAGTCCCTGTTTTTGCCAGAGCCCCAGAAAAAAGCCCACATACTGATTGCGAGGGTAAATGGACGTAAACTGAAACTGGCCACGGGCGTTCTTTTGGCCCCGATACATAGAAAACGTGGTTTTAATGCCCGCAGCGGGATTGAGCAATCGATGAGCAATCAGTTCGCCATTGGCTTGTTCTGCTATCGCAAAATTTTCTGCCAGACCGTGATCCCATACTTTTTTGTCAACCTGGGTTAAAACATGGCGAAAGCGACATTCCACCATGGGACTTAGCCCTTTTTTGACGTCTTCTTTGGGGTACCAGTAACTGTAGTACAATCCTGTACTTTCTTGATTCCAGCGCAAATCTTCCATGCGATTAACCACGGGCTGCTGCAGCAAAACCCGGGGTTGTGCACTCAGAGTCACCACCTGCCAGGACTTCAAATCCTGTCCCAGATAGGTGGTGGCATAGGCCAATTTATCACCGTCTGGACTGATAGCAAACGACCCCAGGGACTGGCGATCTTTCAGTTGTTTGCGCTCCACCACCACAATATCTTTACCTGTTAACGTGGTCCAGACCAGCCCCCGGGCATCCTGGTGAATTTGGCCCCGGGAAAAATAGCGAACGTGAGGATCTGCCGTTATGGTCTGTAGCGCCTGATAACGCTGAAGAACAGTTTCTGCTCTGTCTTTGGCGGTAGCAACGGGGACAGATAAGGATATGAGAGAAAAAGAAGTCAACAAGGGCAGTAAGCGCATAATGTTCAAAAGTATATCAGATTCAGAGAAAGGTAAAATCCCTTGCACCACAAAAAAACTGAGTCCATTGAAGAAGCTCCTGAGGGCTCCACTCTACAATGTGGCTAAGTGAGCGAGGATATACCTGAAGCTGAGGAAATTGGAGGTTTTGAGCCCTGAGTTGCTCCTTAACCCGTCGAGGTTCTCCCCCTGTTACACAAACCACCCGAGGCTGATTCCTCCAGGTGGAAAATCCGTCAAGAGAGTAATACCCCCCCTGAGGACACAACTCGTGAAAATGAAACACAAAGCAAAGGGGCTCAGGTGCAGTCCCTTCCAGCAGAGACTGAAAAAAACCTTGAGGATTCTGCACAGCTCCGGCACTAGAAAACCCCTGAAAGCCCGCTGTCTCTGTCCCGACCCTATCAGACAAGTCCTCAATCAAATCTTCCCAGAGATAAGCATGTTCTGTATGGGTGTCAAAATAACGTAAATGAATCATGGATACAGCAAAAAGCGCTGTTGCCAGCACAGCCCCCTGGACCCCATCTCAAAGACCGGAAGTTGACCCGTTAAGTTTTTCCAACGCCGCATCTGATGGCGCAAATCGTGAGCACTGGAATTGAGCGTATCAGAAGCCTCTGTGGACTCATCACTTAATTCACTCAATTTGTGCAGAGCAGCGTCAGAGAAACGCCCCTTACAATATAGTGACATGACGAGCTCTTCATCGGAAAGATAAAGTTCCAACTGTTGCCAACGCACAGCAGGCTCAGGCAAAGTAGGAGAAAAATGCACCGTCAAAAAATGGAACAAAGCATCACAGACATCTATGGGCAAGGCCTCCTGAGAGAGTCGAAAACCGGGAACAATATGGTGGGTGTCCTGAATCTGGTCAAAAGTACAGCCCAACAGTTTCCGTTGAAGTTCGGGCTTACGCAATAAACGTCCCAGCGACAGCGTATTCAAATCCAGCGAGAGTGCGCCCTGAAAGCTCACAGGTGCAGATATTTTTTTGTGCAATTGCCGGGAACGCATTTCAAAATGGCGCTGCACCCGACGTAAGGTATACACCCATTGCGCCAGCGTCAAACGCCCCGGTAATCGGCTTTCAACTTGAGATCCGTCATAAACCTGCATCTTGCACCAGCTAAATAGAGCCTGCAACCGAGAGGGCGTTAGTTCCACTTTCTGAGCATAGCTATACATTTCTGATAAAAAACAATGGGGCTGTTGATTCGCCAAACGCTCCAAAATACGATGAGCAGCCTCTGGCGCAACCACCCGACCACTGGCCAGCTCTGCCAGAAAGCACCACCACTGAGCGGGGTGATCAATATGTTGCGGACGATGCAAACGCAAGTAAGCCTGCTGCAAGGCATAATTACTAAGGATGCCATAGCTCTTAAGAGTGGGAGGATCCAATTGGTTTTGCAAGTGGGTCCAGGCCTGCTGTTCTTGCTCTCTATGGTAACGAACGGTTTCAAAAGCTTCCCGTATGCGATCATAGTCCTGCTGACGACGAAACAGCTCCTGGCGGGAGTGTTTTTGCCAGTGGATCAGCTGGTGTTCCGCCCAGTAACGCAACAGGTGAGCGGGAGCACCCGGAGCGAACATGTGGCAGCGGGTGACAAAGGGCAGGACCACGGGTGTAAAGGCCGAACTCACCTGACCACTCATGACCGCCACGGCTTCTGTGCCCGCATAAAACAGAGGCTGAAAAAAGCCGTGCACCGCTGGCCCCTTCATTTGGCGATCCGCCAGAGTCAGGTAGTGTTGTACCGCCGGAATGTCGGGCAGTGGCTTAGACTCCCAAAAAGCCCCAAAAGCCCGCAAGGCTCGCTCAATCTCTGTCCACTGCAGATCGTGATTCACGTCGTGATTCTCTTCATGGTACTGTAAGCGCTGTGTGCGAGCCCGCTCATCAAGACAGTAACGCGCGATAGTCACCAGCTCAGGAATTTCCGAAAGATGCTGCCCCAGGATTTCAGTTTGCCCCATACGCGCCGGGCAAGCCAGACGTTCACAGGCGTCATAGAACAAAAAGGGTGAGCAGCCCCGCTGTGAGATATCCTGAACGGCCTGAGACAGGGAGCCGGTTTTAAGCGCTTCAGTTTTAAGCCCTTCTATGAGTGCCACAAAAACTGCTTCTCCGGCATAAATCCACAAAGGGGGCACGGACACAGAGTTGCTAAACACCTGGCGGGTGCGTTGTTCTAAATTCTGCTGTGCGGCAAGTTGCAAAGCATCAGCAGAGTTCTGTGTGGAGAAATCAGCGGTACTGCGCCAGCACCAGAGGTGGTTTTCTCGTCGAAAGCCGTGGGCGACCAGGGGGATGTCCAGCGGCTCAAAAACACCGTGTTCATCGGCTCTGAGAAAACATTGCACCTGATGAACAGGCCCTTTTTTAAGAAGGTTTTGCAAATGCTTTTGCACGCTCTGAGTCATCTCTAGAGGCCGGGCCATATCTGAAGAGCGATGGTGCCAGCGGCTGTTAAAAGCCTCCTGACTCCGTCGCGCAAGAGACTCTGACTTTTGCCCGTGAATAAAAGTGTCATAGAGAGCTCTAAACAGGCCGTATTCGTCTTCTGGGAGCGCTGTCAACACCTGTTGCAGTTCAAAATGCAGGGTGACACTGTCGTTCCAGAGGGCTTTACAGGCATTTACCAATAAAGGATGCAGGGTCACAGCAGAGCGCTGCGCATAAGCCTTCAGAACCGCCTGAGTCAGATGCAGTAACCCCACCCGCTCCGCAGAGGTTTTCACCCGATAAGGGTGGTAATATTGGCGTGCCGCCAGATGCCACGCGTTAAGGGTTTCACTGTCAGGAACGTCATCGCCAAGGTGAGCTTTTGCGCCCGTATACCCCGCCAGTAGCGCCAACGTCAAAGGCTCTGCAAAGCCACGATGGGATGTGGCAGATGTTTCAGATTTAGCAGGAGCCCCATACAGTTCAGATAGAGGTGCCTTGCTTTTGAAGTCTCCCCGGGCACATTGCAGCGCAAAAAGGTGGAAACCAAAGGCATACAGCGGATGCGTTAGCTCAAGCTCTTCAAAAAAGGTGAGCCATTCGGTTAGGGTGTCAAAAGGCCTGAATCCGTGGCGAAAAAGCGTAGAGGCCGTGGCTACAGACAGGCTCAATAAGGGAAACTCTTTTTGCAATTCAGAGTAGCGCTGCGGGCTTAAAAACAGGGTGTGCATCAATTCAAAAGTGGGCATGCACCTCATTATAACCTGTGAGAATCCTACCCTTGACACCCAACCAAACCCGGAGTACACTGAAACCAAAAAAATAGACCGACGGTCGGTCTAGAAAAGATGTGTGATTTTGCCAGCTCACTCCCCGCCCCGAAAATCAGAGAAACACCGTCAGCGCCTTGAGATGCTTTTAGACTGTGCGTTTCAACTGTTTTTAGACAAAGGCTATGACAACACCTCCGTGCAAGATATTCTCCAAAGCGCAGGCATTGCCAAAGGCACTTTTTACCATTACTTTGCCTCTAAAAACGAACTTTTAGAACACATCGTAGACCGCGAAGCCCGAAACGTCACCGAAGCCCT
>CAYFGW010000073.1:0-18605 GCA_964342365.1 uncultured Candidatus Sericytochromatia bacterium
ATAGAGGTGGTGATAGAGAAAGCCAGAACGGCGACCACACCCATACCCGCAGTAAACATATGGTGACTCCATACGGCGAATCCCATGAAGCCAATAAAAGCACCGGAGAAAACAATCAACGGATAGCCATACAGAGGCTTACGAGAAAAGGTGGGCAGAATTTCAGAAATAATGCCCATGGGAGGTAGAATCAGAATATACACCTCAGGGTGACCAAAGACCCAGAACCAGTGCTGCCACATAATGGGCATGCCGCCTTTGGCATAGTTAAAGAAGTTCGCACCAAAGGTACGATCCATCAGTAACTGCACCAGAGCGATGGTGATGGGAGGGAAAGCCAACAGAATCAGCACGTTGGTCACCAGGGTCATCCAAACAAATACGGGCATACGCATCAGGGTCATGCCCGGCGCACGCATATTAATAATGGTGGTAAAAAAGTTCAGTGAAGCGGCTACAGAAGCCACCCCCAATACAAGCAGACCCATAATCCAGAAATCAGAGTTATGTCCCACGTTGAACTGAGGTGAAGTGATGGGCGCATAACCCACCCATGCTCCGTTAGGCGCACCGCCTAAAAACCAGCTGAGGTTAATCAGTACTGCTCCGGCCACAAAGACCCAGAGACTGAAGGCATTTAAGCGAGGGAAAGCCACGTCTCGTGCGCCAATTTGTAGTGGCACAATATAGTTAAAGAACGCAGCGGTTAACGGCATAACCCCCAGAAAGATCATGGTGGTACCGTGCATGGTGAACATCTGGTTATAAATGTCACCCACTAAAAAGTTATTGTTGGGAACGGCCAACTGGACGCGAATTAAAAGAGCCTCAATTCCGCCGAGCACAATAAAGGCCAGTGCAAACAGGCCATACATGATCCCAATTTTTTTATGGTCAATGGTGGTCATCCAATCCCAGATTCCGGTAGGTGCAGTGGGGCGAGGTCCGAGCATGCCCGGTTCTCCAACCTTCAAAGCGCCGCCGGTGGTTTGTCCGGGGGTGACGACTTCAGTTTGTGTTGTTGCCATTGATGGTCTCCTTTACTTCAGACTTTGCAGGTAAGCCACCAGATTTTTAACATCTGAGTTGCTTAGAACCATGTTGACCTGCTGCAGGTTCATTAAGTTTCCGGGCTTCATACCCTGAGGATCTTCGATCCATTTTGTGAGGTGTTCCGTATCGTTGGTAAACAATCCAGCGCCAAGAGAGGTACGACTACCAAAGTGTGACAGGTTAGGCCCTACAACACCCATGGCACCACTACCCTGAACGGCGTGACATGAATTACAACCCTGCATAAACAAACGTTGTCCGTTGACTTCCTCAACACTTGCCGGTTTCACCGCATCTTTTTTCTCGTTACGCACCCATTTATCGAAGGCATCCTGATCTTCAGCCATCACAAAGAAGCGCATGTTGGCGTGAGAGTCGCCGCAGTACTCGGTACAGTGACCATAGTATTTGTCAGCGGTATCCGCTTCAAACCACATTTTGCTCACCTGACCAGGGACAGCATCCATTTTGCCTGCTAAGCGAGGCACCCAGAAGCTGTGCAATACGTCGGCGGAGCGTACTTCCACATCAATGGGAACACCCACGGGAACGTGGAGTTCGTTAGCGGTGGTAATTCCCAGATCGGGATATTGAAATTCCCACCACCACTGGTGGCCAATGGCCACTACTTTAACAGCATCGGCTTTCTTGGGGTGATCGGCGGGGACTTCGTCTACATAGAAAAGTGCTTTTGCGTTAGGAATAGCAATTACCAGCAGTAAGGCACAGGAGACGAGAATCAGCGCGAGTTCCACTTTGGTACTACCGTGTGTCTGTTCAGGTACTTTAAAGTCTTCTCCGGGTTTGGCGCGAAACTTGAAAATGGCGTAAAGAAATACGCCACCCACAGCAACCAATAAGAACAGCGATACACCCACGGTATACCAGAAAACAGCCTTTTGTTCCGCAGCGACGGGACCGTTGGTTACCATAAAGGATTGTGGACCATCGAGGCCGCCCGGGTAGAAGAGGGACACAAAATATAAACCAATGAGAAAAGCGCTAACCAGAACAGTCTGTATTAAGCGACTTGCGTTCACGTTTTTATTTCCTCAAATTCAAATAATATTTAGGTTAAGCTATGAAAGGATACATCTATCAAGGTAGATCCACAGCTTTCAATCACTTTAACACAGCCCCTGATGCTTCCGTTAGATGAACGGTCACACAAAGACAGTGTCAGTGCAGATTTTATCAACTGTATCGTATCGATGATACACCTGTAAGATCATTGATTTAGATCATATTAGAAGTTTTAGAGCGGGAGCCACTGGCTTAAACGCCGTTCAAAAGCGTACAGCAAACGCTTACGTCGGGTGAGCTTAGGGCTCACTGGCTTAACCAGACAGGTACGCAGCCCCAGTCGACGACCGCCGAGAATATCTGTTAGCACCCGATCTCCGATGGCCACCATTTGTTGAGGCTTTAACCCGGAGTCTTTGAGGGCCCATAGAAAGCCAGCAGAACGGGGTTTGCGAGCCCGGGCAATAGCGGGTAAATCCAGACGTTGCGCAATGCGTTCAATATGTTCTGGTGAAGCGTTATTGGACACCAGATAGCACTGAAAGCCCACGCTTTTGGCGTCACGCAGCCATTTTTGCACCTCAGCTGTCAGAAAAGGAGAGTTCTTGCGGGTTAACGTATCGTCCACGTCTAAAATCAGCCCGCGAATACCTGAGGCCCACCACTGAGCCAGATCAATATGTTCCACGGCCTCTATAAAATAATCTGCCTGAAGTAATCTTGCCATTTTATCGTCCTTTTTCTCGCCGCGTTGTAGGATCTACCTGTTGAGTGATGTTGCGACTGTCGTAAAGATCGTGTCTTTGCACCTTGCGCTGGGAGAATAACAAATAATACAGGCGCGTTAACAGAGGAAGCACGGTATATTTTCCCCGATAGGCGCTAATCCCACAAAAAAGCGTCAGCCCGGCGCTAAACAACAGCACAAACCCAATAGTAAACCCCACCACCAGAACCAGGAGCAGATGATACCCCCAGAGAAAGTTGGTGAGATAAGACAGAGCCGTTAGCAAAATAATAGCCAACAGAAAAGCCACAAAAAGCAGGGCTGCATGGGCCATATGATAGCGGGTAAAAGCGTTTTTACGCCAGCGTTTAAACAGCGGCAACACTAGCCACATGGGGGTGATATAAGCCACCGCCGCCACGCTGAGTTCTTCCTGGGAACGAAGCTCGTCTTTCATAGATTCCTCTTTGCCAATTCTAACAAATTCTGCGGGTTCTCTTGAGGGAAGCTTGACAACACTATTAATAAATGTATAAAATACACTTATTAATAGGAGGTTCTTTATGACACTCACATCATCAGCCCATCGTTTTATCAATACAGACTTTTATCAAATCACTATGGCCGCAGGCTATGCTGCTTATCAACCTGATACTGTGGCAAGTTTTGAACTCTATGTGCGCCGACTGCCAGCCCATCGTCATTTTCTCGTGGCCGCGGGTTTAGAACAAGCCCTTGACTATCTTGAAAACGCGCGATTTTTGCCCGAAGACATAGAAGCTCTGAAAAAACATCCGGCCCTACGTCATTTGCCGGAACACTTTTTTGAGCAACTCACACACTTTCGTTTTACGGGTGACGTTCACGCCCTGCCTGAAGGCACCGTCTTTTTTGCCTACACGCCCCTGTTAAGAATTACGGCCCCCCTGATGGAAGCCCAGATTGTAGAAACCTATTTGCTGGCACTCCTCAATTACCAGACGGGAGTGGCCAGTAAAGCGGCCCGTATTCAAAACGCCCTGAAAAAATCCCGTGGTGTGGATTTCATCGACTTTGGCTCCCGACGGGCCCACGGCCCTGAGGCTGCCATACACGCTGCCAGAGCCGCGTTTATTGGAGGCGCTGCAGCCACCGCCAATGTGGCAGCAGGTCTGGCCCTCGATATTCCCATTACGGGAACCGCCGCTCACGCCTGGACCATGGCTTTTGAAGAGGAATCCACGGCTTTTGAAAATTACCATCGGCTTTATCCTCACCACACCACGCTTCTGGTGGACACTTACGATACGCTTCAGGGCGTGGATCGCGCCATTGCGGCCGCTGGCCAACAGTTAAAAGGTATCCGTCTGGACAGTGGAGACTTCTTGAGCCTGAGCATACGGGCACGCCAGAAGTTGGACGCCGCAGGTTTACACCACACCCGCATTATTGTTAGTGGTGATATGAATGAAGAAAAAATTGATGCACTCCTCACCGCAGGAGCACCTATTGACGGCTTTGGAGTGGGCACTGAATTAACCACCTGTCGTGACGCCCCCTCTCTGGGCGGCGTATACAAACTGGTAGAAACGATAGACGCCACGGGCAAAAAACGCTACGGCATCAAGGCAAGTGCTTCTAAAATTAGCTACCCGGGTCAAAAACAAGTGTGGCGCACCACCCACAATGGCAAATTTGCCGGAGACGTGGTGCACCTCGCCACCCACTTACCTCCTCACTCCATTTCTGACACCACTCCGCTCTTGCAATGCGTAATGAAAAACGGACGTCGTCAGCAGGCCTCGCGCTCCCTTCGGGAGATTCAAGCCTTTGCCAGAGACCAATTGGAGGCCCTGCCCACTTTTTTACAAGAGCTACATCCTGAACACGCATATCCTTGTGACATCGGCAAAGACGTTCAGGAACTGTACGAGGCTCAAAATAAAAACACCGTGAAAGTAGGTCAGTTATGAAACCCCATACCTTTGCTTTATTGGATATTGATACCCAAAACGACTTTATGATTCCTGAAGGTAAGCTCTATGTGCCCGGTGCAAACTTGCTAAAAGAAACCCTGGTGGCTCTGATTCAAGCGGCGGCTGCTCAGCATATTCCCATTTTGTCTTCGGTGGATGCGCATCCCGCTGACGATCCCGAATTTGCCCAATTTCCGCCCCACTGTGTCATTGGTACAACCGGTCAGCAAAAAATAGCTGGAACCCGCCTGAACGATGCGGTGACCTTGCCCCAACGGGCACTCACCACCACAGAAAGAAGACGGGCCCTGCAAGCCCCTCAGGTGATTTTGAAAAAGAACGTTTTTGATGTGTTTAGCAACCCCAATACAGAAATCCTGTTAGAACGTATTGCGCCAGATACAGTAATGGTATGTGGCGTGGCCACAGACTATTGTGTTAACGCAGCGGTACAGGGGCTACTGGATCGGGGCTACAGCGTATGGCTCATTGAAGATGCCGTGGCGGGCGTTAATCCGCAACAGAGCCAGTACACCCTTAACACGTTTAAAACACAGGGCGTCAAGATGACGAACGCCAATGACGTTATGATGAAGTGGAACACAAAGGAGCCAGTGCAATGAAAACCACACCGATGAAAATTGCGATGATTCAACTCAATACCAAAGTAGGAGCTCTCAAAGAAAATACCCAACGCATGATTCAGGAAATTTACAAGGCAAAAGCCGCCGGGGCCGATCTTGTGCTGTTTCCTGAATTGAGCATTACGGGCTATCCCCCTTTGGATCTCCTGGATCGCCCCCGCTTTATTGAAAAAAACTTGGAATGTCTCACAGAAATTGCTTCTCACTGCCAGGGTATTCAGGCGGTGGCGGGTTATGTGGCCCGAAACCACACCCGCCAGGGTAAAGCCCTGCATAATGCCGCCGCACTTTTAGGTGATGGAAAGGTGATGTCTAGCCACTATAAAAGCCTGTTACCCACCTATGATGTGTTTGACGAAGAGCGTTATTTTGAACCCGCTCAGCAGGTATTTCCCGTGACGATTGGCTCTCGTCGGGTGGGTATTAGCATTTGTGAAGACATCTGGAATGACTCTGATTTCTGGAGTCGCCAAATGTATCAGACCGACCCCATCGCCGAACTGGCTTCCCAGGGCATGGACGTGCTCATCAATATTTCGGCCTCGCCGTTTCACGTGGGCAAACCCGGGCAACGTCTGGCCATGGTACAAGCGCTGTGCAAAAAATACGGCGTAACCACGCTGTATCTGAATCAGGTAGGCGGCAACGACAGTCTCATTTTTGACGGCCATAGCTTTGCCATGGACAAAACGGGCCAATGCCTCTGGGAAGGTGCCGGGTTTAGCGAAGATATGGGAATGATTGATCTCTTAGCTACAGACACAGAGACCAGCTCCTCGGAAATTCACACCCTGAGAGCCCCCTTAAAAGCCGCCGGTGACCTGAGCACAAAAGACCTGCAACAGATTGAAGATGCACTGGTTCTCGGCATTAAAGATTATTTACACAAAACCGGCTTTAAATCGGTGGTACTGGGACTTAGTGGGGGCATTGATTCGGCACTCACAGCGGCTCTGGCGGTCAAGGCTCTGGGCCCTGATCAGGTAGTGGGGCTCACCATGCCCTCCATGTACTCTTCAGAAGGGTCTGTCAGTGATGCCGTGGCACTAGCTAACAATCTGGGCATGCGTTGTGAAACGGTGGCCATTAAGGACATCTACACCAGCTACGTTTCCGCCCTGTCTCCACTATTTACGGAGCGCCCTGAAGATGTGACCGAAGAGAATTTACAGGCCCGTATTCGGGGAGATTTACTCATGGCCATGTCCAATAAATTTGGTCATCTTTTGCTTACCACGGGCAATAAATCAGAAATGGCCGTGGGATATTGCACTCTTTATGGCGATATGTGCGGCGGCCTGGCCGTGATTGCCGACTTGCCCAAAACCTGGGTTTACGCGCTGTCGAGACACCTGAACCGAGAAGGAGAAATCATTCCTGAAAGCACACTCACCAAACCCCCGTCAGCAGAACTGCGCCCGGACCAGAAAGATCAGGACACCCTGCCCGATTATGAGGTGCTTGATGCCATTCTGGAAGCCTATATTGTCGAGCACCGTTCACCTGCCTCCATTATCGACAGTGGTTTTGATGCAGAGACGGTGAACTGGGTGGTGCGCCGCATTAATTTAAATGAATATAAGCGCAGACAGGCTCCCCCGGGACTCAAAGTGACCCGCAAAGCCTTTGGTCAGGGGCGACGCTACCCCATTGCCCGGGGGTATGACTAAAGACAAAGGTCAGAGGTATGTCAGGGCATCACCTCTACCCGATCCGGGGGAATAGACGTATCCATTAAACGATCCATGGCATACAGTGCCGCGCCGTAAGCACCCGAAGCCTCGTGCAAGCGGTGCGGCAATTTATCCGATAAATGTACCAGCCTGGACTGCAGGTCCTTGTGTTTGCGCAAACCGTGATGTAAGAAAGGTTTACCCAGCACCCCAGTGGTCACCAGCGCCATTTTTTCCGCCATGCGCTTCTGACGCTGTAACACGTTTCTAAAGGCCGTGGCCAAATCATCACACAGTCCCTCGTAAACCCGTTGCGCCACCTCTGTGACTTCGCGCTCCGTGAGGCTATTGATGTCCATACCTACCGCCCGGGCCAGCAGAATACGGGCGTGTTTTTCATCCATCAACACAAAATCGTGTTCTCTGGAAATTTCCGGGTGAATAAACTTCAACAAACTGGCAATCACCACCATACGACACACCCGGGGAGTGGTGGGTAACACACCGTCTGCCAACGCCACCTGCGGCATCACCTGATTCACGGGCGTAAATAATCCGCCTTTGGGAATCAACTGCTGTTGTTGCAAACGATAACGCAAATATCTGGGCAATTTGCCCCGTCCCTGATGATCAATACGTGCTTTCACGATGGGAGTGATGTGAGTGGTAGCGGCTCCGCTCTCAAACAGTAACGCGTTTTTGTACAAACGAGATGCCAGATAGGCAGAACCATAATACTGCGTATTCACAAAAGCACTGGCCCCTTCTCCTTTGACCTGCAGAAGTTCGCGGGGCGCCATCGGCTTGCCATCACAACGCAGTATTCCCACGCGCTCGGGGTCAAACAGCGACTGAATAAACACGTTGGCCGTGTAGTGCAGCCCTTCTTCAAAGGACTGGAAAGGAGAATAAGGATTGCCCGCCACAAAATAAATTTTGTGGATTTGCTGAGGACCCAGCTTTTTTACAAACAGAAAGTGAGCAATGGTCTCCATGAGCGTACTGCCGAATTCGCAGTAGTAGTCCGGCCCGAACTGAAAAGGCACCTTAAAAATGAGCCAGTCCACATAGGGCACCTTCTGGGGGCCGTCTACCTGTAACAAGCACAGTTTGACCTGATCTACATCCAGATCTACACCAAGGGTATAGGCCACTTAAAAATCTCGCTTATTCATCAAACGCTGCCCGGGCCCGTAGGTGGCATGGGAATAATCCAGATACCAGCGGGTGCGCATTTTTTCGCCCCCGGGACGGGTACTCGTGGTATAGCCTTCGGCACCATGATGCTCTCTCAGCCATTGGCTGCGTTTAGCACCTTCTAGCGCTTCGGGAGGCTCAATCCAGTAAAGGGGAGCTTTCTCCGCCACGAGAATCTCGCGCCAGTCGTTGAGCTTTTGCTGCGCTTTCATGGCGTATTCACTGTCCGTGGGCACGTAGAGCATCTGACGAAAAGCCCCTTTGATATTGCCGTCCACCGCTTTTTTCATAGCACGCTTAAAAATGGTGCGCACCCGAATAGACTCCAGCAGTTCCTGAGCCTCCGGATAATAAGCGGCGTCAGGCTCTACATTACTCAGGCGCAAAATGGCTTCATGGCCATCGAGAGCCTCTGCCAGACGTTTGCCATAGCTATATTGAATCAGGTTCCATTTCCGGCGCGACTCTTCATAATCAGGACGACGACGGTCCACTTGTTCTAAATAGTCGAGAGCCAGCTCAATACGTGCTCGCTCTTCGCTTTTAACAGTTTCAGGCACGTCAATGCGCCAGATTTCAAGATTCCGCCAGTTTTCCGTGAGAATCCAGTCGGCAATTTGCAGATAAGACGTGGCGGTATAATCCACCTCCGTGATGGCTTTGAGATAAAGGGCATCGTAATCTCTGAGCACGTAGTCCGCATCAAACACCTGACGAGCGTCGGCTTCGATATGCTCAAAGGGCTTGAGCAAAAAGCTGCGCACCATCTGATTCTGAGGATTTAAGAGCTTTACCCGGATCTGTACATCACGGATGGGTAAAGGCTCCTGATTTTCCAGAATTCCCTGTAAATTCACGGCAGTCACCTGCTTTTCAGTGAGCTTGACGTTCACTTTAAGCACCTGAGACACCACGTCAGCCCGGGCAGCGGGCGTCAGAGCGATGACAGCAGCCGCCAGAAGCATTCCTGCCGTGGTTTTTTTCAAAGGGTTTAAAAACTTCATTCAATGTACTCCCGTAAACGGCGATTGCGATTGGGGTGACGCAGCTTCCTCAGCGCCTTGGCTTCAATCTGACGAATCCGTTCGCGGGTCACGTTAAAATGCTGCCCCACTTCTTCCAGGGTGCGTGGATTTCCGTCTCCGAGACCAAAACGTAAGCTGAGCACTTCCCGCTCCCGATCGCTTAAGGTTTTTAAAACTTCTTGTAAATCGTCTCTGAGCAATTCTTTGGTCACCGAATGAACAGGAGTGTCCATTTCAGAGTCTTCAATAAAGTCGCTCAGTTTACTGTCCTCTTCTTTCCCGATGGGGGTCTCCAGAGAAATGGGATCCTGCGCCACTTTAATAATAGAGCGCAGCTTTTCCACGGTCACTTCCATGGCTTCCGCAATCTCTTCTTCCGTGGGCTTGCGGCCGTGGGTCTGGGAAAGTTTACGGGTCACTTTTTTAAGGCGGTTGATGGTTTCTACCATATGCACGGGAATACGAATGGTGCGGGCCTGATCCGCAATGGCGCGGGTGATGGCCTGACGAATCCACCAGGTGGCATAGGTACTAAACTTGTAGCCTTTATGATAATCAAATTTTTCCACGGCCCGAATAAGTCCCAGATTGCCTTCCTGAATCAAATCCAGAAAAAGCATGCCGCGACCCACGTACTTTTTGGCAATACTGACCACCAGACGTAAATTGGCCTTGGTCAGTCCGCGCTTGGCAATCATGGCAGTATGGGCCAGATCACGGAGTTCCTTGAGATCTTCGGGAACGTCTTTCACCTGTTTGAGTTCCGGCATGGGCAATTCACCGGCCGCTTCTTTTTTGCGCTTTTCCAGTACTTCTACTTCCGCAAACTCCAGAATGTCGCAAATTTGTCGGAAGGGAATTCCCTCAATTTGCAAAATTTGCTGTTCTTCTTCAAAGGAGTCCGAAAAAAGACGACCTTCACGAATCATCGATTCTTTAAGTTCTTCTTCCTGAGCGGGATCCGCCGGAGTACTCAGGCGATAGTGCATACCGGTACTCACATAGCTTTTGGCAATAATTTTGGCCTGAACCGCTGAGATGTCCTGTTCGCTATAGCGCTGCACGATAATATCGGCCATTTCATCTTGAATGAATTTGCCCTGCTCTACCTTTTTGGCCAACTCTACTTCTTCGTTGCCTTTAAGCAGAGGGATGGCACCAATTTCTTTCAGGTAGGTGCGTACGGGATCGTCACTGATTCCCGCTGTTGGCGTTTCCATGTTGATGGTGACTTCGTCGTCATCAGACTTCTTGGCTTTCTTTTTAGCGGTCTTTTTTTTCTTTGTGGATTTTTTTACCGCTTCTTCGGGCGCCTCGTCCTCGTCCTCGTCCTCGTCCTCGTCCTCATCTTCAAATTCTGAGATATCTTCAGGATCTTCTTCCTCATCTTCAGAATACGTTTTTTTAGCGTTTTTAATCGCCATACTGGTCAGATCATTAAAACGATCTGAGACATCGTCCTCATCGAGGGTTGAGCGACGGGGCTTGTCCAGATCATCAATATTTTTTGCGCGTTTCTTTGTCACCCTTATTAACTCCTTAGGAAGTGTGTCCTATTGTCCCATATGTTTAAGTCGGGTATAACTTGCGGTGAGTTCCATATAGGATTGCATCAACGCATGACAAGCTTCCCGATCAGCATCCTTCTCGGCCTGTGCAATCTCAGCACTCACACGCTTCATTTGCACACCCAGGCATTTCAGTTTAACATTCCTGCTAAAATCAGCCAAAGATTTTTCTATATCCAGGGCCTCAAAAGCAGGGTTTTCCATCATTTCTGACAGTCGCTGTTGCATATGAGCCTCTGGAAAAGTAAGCATCAACTCCTGCCAGGTGACCGTCAATCCCGAGCCCAGCATGGACAGCAGATATTCCCTGAGCACCTCGTTGTGGGTATCTTCAAAGGACAAATCCTGGATTTCAGTCATGATGCGTTCCCGTTCCGCCGGAAAGGTCATCATCAATTTTAATAGCCCCAACTCTGACACAAAGCAAACGTCTTTGAGCGCCTGTCGCATGGGTATATCAGGAACTTCCGCAGCTCCGAATTCCAGTGCATTTTCCAGGCTTTGCTCCTGCCTGTGGCGCTGCATTTCACGCTGTTTATGCTGGCGACGCTCCTTCTTTTTATAGCCTGCCACAGATTGCTTGCGCACCTGGCGAATTTGATCTCTGATCACCGCTTCGTTGACTTTCAAGCGCTCTGCGAGCATTTGCACATAGGCGTCGCGCATGACGGGATCTTTAATTTTCATTAAAATTTCCACGCCCGCCTTAGAAGCCATGGCCTGATCCACGGGATTGTCGGGATCGTGCCGGGACAACACCTTATCAAAGGCATATAAATGGTAGTCCTGTGCGTTGTTTAAGACGTCTTCAAACGCCTGGCTTCCGGCCTGATGCAAAAAGGTGTCAGGATCTTCGTCATCGGGAATTTTGACCACGTGCAAACGCAGTAAGGTGTCTCGGGTGAGATCCATGAGCACCTCTGCACCCCGATCCGTGGCTTTTTGCCCCGCCTTATCGGCATCATAAGCCATGAGCACCTTTTTGCTTTCCGTAAAGCGCAGCAGTTGCCGGGCCTGATCTTGTGTCAGCGCCGTTCCCAGAGCAGCCACCGTTTCATCAAAACCAAACTGGTGGGCCGTAATTACGTCCATATAACCCTCAGCCAGCACCACCCGGTCTTTTGTGCGAATCGCCTTCTTGGCCAGATTCAAACCGTAAACGTGGCGACCCTTCACATAAATGGGCGTCTCAGGAGAGTTAATATACTTGGCTCCAAGATCGGGATTCAGAGTGCGTCCCCCGAAGGCCAGCACATCGCCATTGATGCTTAAAATGGGAAACATCACCCGATGCCGAAAAAAGTCGTAGAGTCGGCCGCTTTGTTCAGACACCTTAAACAAACCACACTGCTTTAAATGATTTTCCTGAAAATTCAGCCCCAGCAAGTGATTGAGCAAAGCATCCCAACTTTCAAGGGCATAGCCCACCTGAAAGCGTTGCTGCACGGCCTCGGACACACCCCGCGCCTGCAGATAGTCCCTCGCCATTTTACCCACTTGATCGTCGCGCAGCTGTTGCTGAAAAAACAGGCTTGCCTCCTGATTGATTTTTCGCAAAATCACACGGGCTTGTTCTTCCTGAGAATCAATGTGGGTTTCTTTGAGCTGAACGCCGTACTGGCGGGCCAGATCACGGGCCACCTCTACAAAGCCCTGCTGGTGATAATTCATGAGAAAGGCAAATACGTTTCCGCCCACACCACAGCCAAAGCATTTGTAAATTTGCTTGTCTGGGCTCACAATAAAGGAGGGCGTTTTCTCACCATGAAAAGGACAAAGTCCCTTGTAGTGGGCTCCAGTACGTTTCAGAGTCACATACTGACTCACCACGTCCACTATATCTGCGCGGGCTAAGATTTCGTCCAGAGAAGATTGCTCAATTGCCATAAAATCAGTATACGCTGCTATACTTCTTTAAAAAATACAATACGGGGTGTTAAACATTATGCATAAACTGGTACTGGTTCGTCACGGACAGAGCGTCTGGAACAAGGAAAATCGCTTCACCGGTTGGACAGACGTGGAACTCACCGCCCAGGGTCGCACCGAGGCCAAGACCGCGGGACAGCTTTTAAAATCACAGGGGTACACTTTCGACAAGGCCTACACATCTCTTCTCAAGCGAGCGATTGGCACCCTGTGGATTATTTTGGAAGAAATGGACCTGATGTGGCTCCCTGTGGAAAAGCACTGGAAACTCAACGAACGGCACTACGGCGCTCTCCAGGGATTGAACAAGGCCGAAACCACCGAACAACACGGTAAAGAGCAAGTACATATCTGGCGCAGAAGTTATGACACCCCTCCACCACAACTGGACAAAGAAGACGATCGCTGGCCCGGTTGTGAACAGCGTTACGCCCACCTGAACAAAGATGAATTACCCCTCAGCGAAAGTTTGAAACTCACCGTAGATCGCGTCATTCCTTTTTATGAAACAGAAATTGCCCCTAAAATCAAAGCTGGAGAAAAACTGATTATCGCCGCTCACGGCAACAGTTTGCGTGCTCTGGTGAAATACTTAGACAATATCAGTGACGAAGACATTCCGAGTCTGAACATTCCCACGGGCGTACCGCTGGTGTATGAGCTAGATGAAGACCTCAAGCCCATTAAAAATTACTACCTGGGGGATCAGGAAGCCATTCAGAACGCTATTCACGATGTGGCCAGTCAGGCCAGCGTAAAGTCGGAAGGTCAAGGCAATAATCAGGCGAACACCCTCGATCACAGCGCCGCCCACACGGCCCAACTGGGAGCAACCTAAGATGTACCCTCTTCTTTCCAAGCTCAACCTGAACGCACCTGAAGCCAAAGCCAACGCGGAACATTACGCAGAGGCATTGGCCATGTTTCAAGAAAAACTAGAAAAGGTGAAAGCGGGCGGTTCTGCCCGGGCCCGTGAAAAGCACGAAAAGCGGGGCAAGCTCTTTGTGCGGGAACGCATTCAAAAGCTCTGCGATCCGGGCACTCCCTTTCTGGAGTTTTCCGCGCTGGCTGCTGAAGAGGTTTATGACACAGCAGTCCCCTCAGCGGGCATTGTCACCGGCATAGCCTCTGTCTCAGGCCAGCAGGTGGTGGTCGTCGCCAACGATGCTACCGTCAAGGGAGGCACGTACTTTCCCCTGACCGTCAAAAAGCATCTACGCGCTCAGGAAATTGCCCTGGAAAATCATCTGCCCTGTATTTACCTGGTGGATTCAGGGGGCGCTTTTTTACCCAAACAATCGGAAGTGTTTCCTGATCGGGATCACTTTGGCCGCATTTTTTACCTGCAGGCGCAAATGTCTGCCAAAAACATTCCGCAAATTGCGGTGGTCATGGGTTCCTGCACCGCCGGGGGCGCATACGTTCCCGCCATGTCTGATGAAACGATTATGGTCAAAGAGCAGGGCACAATTTTTCTGGGCGGCCCCCCTCTGGTCAAAGCCGCCACCGGTGAAGTGGTCACCGCCGAAGAACTGGGCGGAGCTGACGTGCACTGCCGTATTTCCGGTGTCGCCGACCACATGGCGCAGGATGATGAAGAAGCGCTTGAAATTGCCCGACACATTGTCAGCAATTTGAACCGTAAAAAACAAACCACGCTGGCCATTCAAGCACCTGAAGATCCGCTATATCCGGTGGAAGATTTGTATAAAATCATTCCCGCTGACGAAAAACAAACCTATGATGTGCATGAAGTCATTGCCCGTCTGGTGGACGGTAGTAAATTCCACGAGTTCAAGGCGTTGTACGGTCAGACTCTGGTGTGCGGTTTTGCTCATATTATGGGCTACCCGGTAGGCATTGTGGCCAATAACGGTATTTTGTTCTCTGAATCTGCCCGCAAAGGCGCTCACTTTGTAGAGCTCTGCGGACAACGTAAAATCCCGCTGATCTTCTTGCAGAATATTGTGGGCTTTATGGTGGGCAAAGACTACGAGCACGGCGGTATTGCCAGAGACGGAGCCAAACTGGTACAGGCGGTGGCCACCGTGGCCGTGCCCAAGTTTACGGTGGTGATCGGAGGGTCTTACGGTGCAGGCAATTACGGCATGTGCGGCAGGGCCTACAGCCCTCGCATGATGTGGATGTGGCCCAAGTCAAAAATTTCTGTCATGGGGGGAGAACAGGCCGCAAACGTTCTACTCACCGTAAAACAGGATCAACTGGCTTTAAAAGACCAGTCCATGACCCCTGAGGAGCAGGAGGCGTTTAAAGCGCCTATTCTTAAAAAATACGCGGAGGAAAGCTCGGCCTATTACAGCAGCGCCAGAATTTGGGATGACGGCATCATTGATCCGGTGGATACCCGCAGCGTCCTGGCTCTGGCCATTTCGGCAGCCCTGAATGCCCCCATTGAAACCACGCAATTCCCCGTGTTTAGAATGTAGTTTTATGCCTAAAACCTTCAAACCCGTACTTTGTGGCTTATTATTGCTAAGTGTGCTCAGCGGTTGCTACGCCAGAGAAATGCGACTGGACGATCAGAGCCCATTTGGTAAACATCAGGCGGGACTGGAACTGCGCTTTAAAAACGCTCAAAACACCGATTTATCCGCCGTACAGCAACAGTTTCGTCGGATTCTTGTACGCCGTCTGGGGCTGCAAACACGTCCTCTACAAAAAAAAGACGTGCTGAGGCCCTGGGTACTGGAGGTCAAATTGGAACAAAAGGAGTCGCTCATGGGCACCCCCGTATTTATGCAACAGAGTAGTCCACCGCGTCTACGCATGGAAATTCAGGCCAGCGGTGTGCTGACCCACCCCACCACAAATAGCACCAAAACCTTCCATTGGGTAGAGCGGGGCGACACGGTACCCGCCCAGAAAATGGTCTTACAAGCTCAACTTATGGATCGTCTGGGGGCTCAAATTTATCGCAGTCTGGGGCCTCGCTACGTTTATCGTTAAACAAGGGGACCCAAGGCAGATAGCAAGGCTCATGATATACTGATGAGCAAAGTGTAATATGAGGCAAAACGGAGGCTTACAGCATGCCCACCATCATGATCGTTGACGATTCTAGTGTGACCCGCAAAGTGATTAAAAAACATATTAAAAGTGGCCCCTACGGCACCTGTGAACTGGTAGAAGCACCCAACGGAGAAAAAGCGTTAGAAACCTTCAAGTCCGGCCAAAAGGTGGATGTAGTTCTGTCTGACTGGAATATGCCAAAAATGAACGGCCTGGAGTTTGTCAGAGGCCTGCGTGCTCACGAAACAGAAACCAGTGTGGCCAATCCCGTCAAGGTAATTATGATTACCACAGAAGGCACCATCGACAAAGTGACTGCAGCCATGGAATCCGGTGTTAATGAATACATTGTGAAGCCATTTACCGCCGATACGCTCACCAAAACTCTCAAAAAAGTACTTCCTTTACAGGTTTAGCCTTGAGCGATTTGAATCAGAGCATTCAAGAGGCCCTCAGCAAAACCATCGCACAATTATTGAGCACCATGATTCCCATGCATTATGATGTCACGGGAAGTGGTACGGGGTTTGAAGAGGACAGCACCTCTTATTTATTGGGCAATATTAAAGTCAAAGGTCAGCTCATGGGCTCCCTTTCGGTGAGCATTCCTCATGAACTGGCCCTTGACATGACATCGCGCATGTTGGAAGAGCCCATTGAAGATGTGGGAGACGATGTATACGAAACTGTGGCAGAAATTATCAATATTATTGCCGGTGGCGTAAAATCTGAGCTAAGTGCCGAAAGTGAACTTTTTGAACTGGGCTTGCCTCAGGTCATTGAATTGGATCATGCGCCAGCCCATCTGCTGGACAATCCCTTTCGGCTCCACGTGCCCATCAATACCGAGTCGGGTTGTTTTGTCCTCTTTTCAACCCTGCACGAAACCCAATGAGCACAGATATTGAACATTCCGAACCCGACTTACAGGCGGTGTCCTTCCGCCTTCACAACGAACTTTATGCGCTGAATATTCTGGATGTGCAAGAAATTATCAAGCCCTTGCAAATCACCCATGTTCCCCTGTCTCCCCACTGGATTGCGGGCGTGATTAACTTACGGGGCCAAATTTTGCCACTCATCCATTTATCTAGCCGTCTCGGACTTGCAAAGGCCCCCATTGCCCGCAGTACCCGTTTTATTATTGCCCGGCACCGTGATCGTCGCATTGGCATGGTGGTGGACGAAGTCCTTGAAGTGTTACGCATGTATAATGAGACCATGGAACCTCCTCCCGCTCACCTTGAACACCGTGAATATATTGAACAGGTCAGTAAACAAGAGCGCGGAATGGCCATGATTCTCAACCTAAACAAAATTTTGACCTATCACACCCCCCAGGAAGCCGCTGAGGAGCCCTTATGAAAATTTACGCAAAATTGCTATTGAGCTTTGGTATTACCAGTATCTGTTTGATACTTGTCCTGATTATTAGTTTATTTCGCTCCAACGAAGAAACGCAGCGGCTCAATAAATACTACGAAGCCACCACCATCAAAAGCCCTGAAATTCAGGAAATCTATAACCAGGCGCTCACAGCTCAGAACAGCGAGTTCTGGCTATTGATCAGCATTTCCATTATTGGACTGGTCATTTCCTTTTTATACACCGCCTGGCAGGTGCGTAAAATCACCGATTCCCTTAAAGAGGTGAATCAGGTAGCCACTTCCATTGCGGGAGGCTACTTAAATCGGACTGCCGCTGTCAATAGCCGCGATGAATTTGCGGAACTGGCCTATTCGTTTAACGAAATGATTCACAACCTCAACGAAAAGTTCGGACGCATTCTGGAAGCTTCCAATCAGACGGCCCAGGCCTCCGGCGAAATTCAAAGCCTTTCAGAAGAGACGACCAACGGCGCGGCCAAGCAGGCTGCTTCCATTACCGAAATTTCTGGCTTTATGGAACAGGTGAGTCATTCGGTGAAAAACATTGACTCCCAGGCTGAAGCACTGGCTTCTCGCTCTAGTGATACCATGGTGCAAATTGAGCAGGTGGCAAAAACGCTCTCGTCTTCTCTAGAAAGCATCCATCGTCTGTCTGAGGCCAGCGACGAAGTTTCCAATGTGGTAAGTCAAAACTTTAAAGCTTTTGACGATATCCGCATTAGTGCAGAACAAATCAGTGAGGGTACCAACGCCACCTCTACGGCCATTAACGAACTGTCCAGCAGTTTTACAGAGGTCTCTGACAGCCTGCAAGAAGGAGCACGATTGTCTCTGAATATGCAGGCAGCCGCTTTTGAAGGTAGAGAATCCGTAGAGGAAACCATTCACGGTATTAATCACCTCAAAGAAGTGGTACAAGAAGCCTCTCAGGTAATTGAACACCTGGGTTCCAGCACCCAGAAAATTGGCGAAATTATCAACGTGATCGACGACATTTCTGACCAGACTAACCTCTTAGCACTCAACGCCGCCATTGAAGCTGCCAGAGCCGGTGAACACGGCAAGGGCTTTGCAGTAGTAGCCGACGAGGTGCGCAAATTGGCAGAGCGCTCCAGCCGGGCCACCAAAGAGATTTCTGAGTTAATCCGCAATATTCAAGAAGAAGCGGACGGTGCAGTCAAAACCGTACAAGGTGGTGTACACCAGGCAGAAGAAGGTGCTCGACTGGCCACTGAAACCGGCGGCAAAATTAATCAGGTCATTAAGGGGGTAGAAACCACTGTAAACCTGATTGAGCAAATTAAGGTAAGCGCTGAGGAACAGGCGCGCTCCTCACAGGATATTGCGCATCGGGCTGAAGAAATGAGTGACCAGGTTAACAAGGTGACGCGAG
>CAYFGW010000074.1:0-18581 GCA_964342365.1 uncultured Candidatus Sericytochromatia bacterium
ACTGCCAGACCCGCCGTACCCAGGAGAGCCACCACAGACGTCATTTGCACGCCCAGGTTGTTTAATGCTGCTAGTAGAACCAGAAAATAAAGACCCATTTTGGTGACATTGCCCGCAAAGGGAATGTAAGTGGCGTCAAGGTGGGTTTTTTCCAGCATGCGCTGAATCAGACGCGCCACGCGCCGGGCAATCCAGAATCCCACTAAAATAATCAAAATGGCTTTGATGGCGGGCTCGCTGTAAGAACTTGCGAGGGTGCTGGCGCGGGCTATCATTTCTTTAAACATGTCTGCTTTATTCTTTCTGTTTCCATAGACGTCTGGTGCTGGTTTGCGCACAAGTATAACGCAGGTTAAAAAGAAATTAAAAGAATTTAAAACAAAAAGCTTTTAAATCTCCGAATTTGACAGGTTGAAATGTTATAATACCGTTCCTCTCTACTGTTGATACACCATCACGCAAAACATTGAGACAAAAATACCAAAAGAGGATTGACTCGTGACTCCTTCTCACCAGACCACAAACTACGATTTCGTTTCCAAACGCAAACTCTGGTACGCCATTTCCATGGCGTTGATTATTCCTTGCCTTGTTTTCTTTTTTATGGGGGGCTTAAAACTCGGTATTGATTTTACCGGTGGCTCGTTGTTTGAGTTGGCCTTCAAAAAGACGCCCACGGTGGCCGTGATGCGTGATGTTTTGCAATCGGTGGATAAAGAAAAGTTTTCTGATGCGCAGGTGAGTATTCTGAAGGACGACACCCAGCAGGAAATCATTTCCATTCGCTCCAAGTCTATCGACAACAAAGAACAGGTGGAGATTTTCGACGCCATTCGCGACAAAGCAGGAGACTTTGAACAGGTTCGGGTTGAGGTGGTAGGACCCACCATTGGTGCAGAGCTCCGCTCCAAAGCCATCTGGGCGACCCTTTTTGTCATGGGCATGATCGTCCTGTATATTTCTTTCCGCTTCAGTTTTGACTATGCCATGTGCGGCATTGCGGCTCTTTTCCATGATGTGGTGATTGTGCTGGGCTCTTTTTCAATGCTTGGTTACTTTTACGGCATTGAAGTAGATAGCCTATTTGTTACCGCAGTTCTGACGGTGGCGGGCTTTTCCATTCACGATACGATTGTTACCTTCGACCGTATTCGTGAAAATGCGGGAGATATGGGCCGTGGGAAATCTTTTTCTCAGGTGGCCAATGACAGTATCAATCAAACCCTGGCCCGGAGTATTAACACCTCTATTACCACCATGTTCCCATTGCTCACCCTGAGTTTTTTCGGGGGAGCCACCATTAAGTACTTTTCGTTGGCCATGCTCATTGGCATTATTGCCGGAGCCTATTCCAGCATTTTTGTGGCCAGTCCGTTACTGGTAAGCTGGCGCACCCTGACCCGCGCCAGCCACTCTTAAGTTTTAGCTGCCGCCGTTGCGACCGGTTTGACCCGGCGGGATTCGGGGGCCCAGAACGCTAATTTTTTGACGGTACTCCGCCTCGCCCAGTACGGGGTTAGCGACCTCTAAATCTGTCTCGCTGTAAAACTCTCTAAGTAGTGCGATCCGCTCTTCCGAGCCAGGGTGGGTCAGTAAGAATTTGAAAAATCCGCTGGGGTCTCCACCACTGAGTGAACTCAGGGTTTGTAGAAAGCCCAGCAGTCCTTCTTCATCGTAACTGGCAGAGGTGGCCAGACGGGCTCCGGTAATATCCGCTTCTTTTTCCTGACTGCGGCTGAATCCTTTTAAGATGAGATCAAGAGTCAGGGATGCAGCAGCCTGCACCAGGACGTTATCTTGCTGGCTCAGGGCACCGCCGGCTACTCCCTGCGCTACCATGGCCCGTTGTAAGGATTCAAGAGCGTGTTTGTCTTCGTTGTGGGCCAGTTCATGGCCTAATACGCCCGCCAGTTCGGCTTCATTGCGCATATATTTCAGGGCTTCTGTGGTAATAAAAATGGAGCCCCCTGGAATGGTAAAGGCGTTGACTTCATTGCTTTCCACAATGTCAAAGCGATAGTTCAATTCGTCTCTGCGCTCAGCGTTTTGCTTGACTTTCTCACCCACGCTTTTCACGTAATTCACCAACTCTGGAGAGGCGGTATAAAGCCGGTACTGATTGAGCACCTGACGTCGGGTTTCCTCGCCCATCTGCACTTCCTGTGCCGGAGAAATCAGACGGGATTGAATAAAGCCCACGCCTGCACCGATGGCTGCGTTTGTGGCGCGGCCAATAATTTCTTCACGGGTACAGGACACAAAGCTGGTAGAGAATAGAGAGAGGGCAAGGGCGGGTAATAGAATACGTTGACGAAATTTGCGTAATGAAAAGGACATAGTGTGGCTTGGCTCCTGATAATTTTTCTTTTATCATATGCCAATACTTGCATGGATCTCGTAAACTACCAGAGAATCTTAGGGAAATTTTTATACTTTTGTACCAGCATATTTTGTATTTAGAAAATGGGGAATGAAAACAATACAATGGAAAAACAGCAACTCAATTCTGAAGAACTGGCAAAAATGGAAGCCGCCTGGAACCGTCATCCCACGCTGAAGTCCATGAATATTCAGGTGAAGTTCACCCAGGAACTTATTTCTGCCCGCATTGACCCGGTCCTGCCCATTCATCGTGGAGGCATGGGAACCGATGCGGTCAACGGCGCGATCATGTCTAGCGTATGCGACCTGATGGTGGGCCTGGTGGGAATCGCCAATAGCAACAAACACCGCACGGGAACTGTTCAACTTAATATTCATTTTTTAAAGCCTTTAAAAGGCGATGTCCTCCTGGCCGAAGCCCGCGCCACAAAAGTAGGACGAGCCCTCGTGTTTTCTCACGTGGATATTAAAAATCCTGCGGGTGAAGTATGTGTGTCCTGTGAAGGGGTGGCCAGCGTGGATACCTCCAAGCCACCCGTTGACAGCTATATGGTGATTTAGGTGCGCATAGCAAAAAGAAAGCGTCAGAGTCAGCGCTTTGCCCTTGCGCCGGAGCGCTTGAAACAGGGGCGTATCGAACATCACGAAAGCAAATCACAATATTTACACAACACCCGGGGGATTGACGTGTATTTGCCGCCGGGCTACGACGCGGAAAACTTCTATTGTCCGGTGCTCTACATGCACGACGGTAATAATCTGTTTTACCCTGAGCTGGCCTTTGGGGGCATGCCCTGGGGCGTCGACCGGGTGATGGATCATTTGATCAGTTTGCAACTCATTCCCCCCATGATGGTGGTGGGCGTGTACAACACCCTGGGGCGCAATAGTGAATACACCTGGCGACCCAACGGGCGTGAAGGCGGTCAGGGGCCTGCCTATGCTCGCTATCTGATTGAAGAGCTCAAACCTTTTATTGACACTCAATACCGCACCCGTAAAACTCCGGAATTTACCGGGGTGATGGGCTCCTCTCTGGGCGGCCTGATTTCCTTTAGTCTGGGACGCTACCATCCTCAGGTTTTCGGGCGCATTGGTATGATGTCTCCTTCCTTCTGGTGGCGAAACGGTGAGGCATTACAGGAGGCGCAACAGTTTCCCAAAGGGCTCAATCTATGGTTGGATATGGGCACTCGCGAAGGCGCTCGTAAAGGTGTCAAGGTCAAGAACAATCCCAATATTCGCAACGTGCGGGCCATGAGGTCGGTGCTGGAGCGGCGAGGTTACCGGGAGTGTGTGGACCTGGGGTATTTGGAGGATCGCGGTGGATTGCACAATGAGTGGTGGTGGGGGCAACGCCTGCATTTGCCTCTGGTGTTTCTCTTTGGTCACAAAAATGCCCAAAAACGCATTCTCAGACGAAACTAGGATTTTTTGCGTTCTCGCAGGTGTTATACTACCCTCCTAAATTGTTTTAAGGGGTTTTTTCTATGTCAGAACGTACGCAGTTATTTATTGAGGGTGAATTTGTGGATCCGCAGTCCGAGACCACATTTGCCTCTGTGAACCCGGCCACGGGAGAAGAAATCGCCCAGGTGGCTCACGGCAACGCCGATGATGTGGATCGCGCCGTGCGCGCGGCCCATAAAGCTCACGAAAGTGGCGTCTGGCGCGACAAACCCGCCGCCGAGCGGAGCCTGATTTTAAACCGCTTTGCGGATTTACTTGAAAAGAATCTGCCCGAGCTGGCGGCCCTTGAAACCCAGGACAACGGAAAGCCCATCAACGAATCCACCTTTGTGGATTTGCCCATGGCCATTGATAACTACCGCTATTACGCCTCTGCGGCCCGTTTTGTAAACGGTCAGGCCCTGCCCATACCCGGTGCCATGGCCTATACCCTCAAAGAGCCCCTGGGTGTGTGTGGTCTCATTGTGCCCTGGAACTTCCCTCTGCTGATGGCCACCTGGAAACTCGCTCCGGCGCTAGCTGCGGGCAATACGGTAGTGCTCAAGCCCGCCGAGCAAACGCCACTGTCCGCGCTGCGTCTGGCCAAACTCTTTAAAGAAGCTGGCGTTCCCGATGGTGTAGTGAACGTGGTGACCGGAGACGGTTCCACCGGCGAAGCATTGGTGAACCACGACATGGTAGACAAAATTGCCTTCACGGGCTCCACAGAAGTGGGCCACAAGGTGATGGCCAACGCCGCTAAAGGCTTAAAGCATGTGACCCTTGAGCTGGGCGGTAAAGCCCCCAACGTGGTGTTTGATGACGCGGATCTTGAACAAGCTGTCAATGCGGCACTGTTTGCGGTGTTCTTTAATCAGGGGCAAATTTGCACCGCCGGTTCGCGCCTATTTGTTCAGGAATCTATTTACGATACCTTCATGGAAAAATTCATGAGCCGCATTGCCTCGCTGCGGGTAGGCGATCCCACACAGAACACCACCCAGATTGGTTCGCTGGTGTCTCAGGAACAATTTGATAAGGTGGCCCACTATATTCAGGTGGGTCAGGAAGAAGGGGCGACCCTGGCCTTTGGTGGAAAACTGCTCAACGACGAAATGAAGGGTCTTTTTGTACAGCCCACGGTGTTTACGGACGTGAAAAATTCCATGCGAATTGCTCAGGAAGAAATTTTTGGCCCCGTGCTCTCTGTGATTCGTTTTAAAGACGATGACGAAGCCGCTAAACTCGTCAACGATATCCCCTACGGTCTGGTGTCTGCCATCTGGTCTACCAATATTAAGCGGGCCCATAACTTTGCCCGTCGCATTCAGGCGGGCTATGTGTGGATCAATACCTACAACGTGATCCCTGTGGAAGCGCCCTTTGGCGGTTATAAAAAGAGTGGCTTCGGCCGCGAACTGGGAACCGCTGCTATGGATACCTACACACAAACCAAGAGCGTTTATGTGGATCTGTCTCCCGCTTCTCCAGCGGCGGGTTGGTACGGTCTGTGACCTTACGCCGCACGCCCCTGTTTGAGGAACATCAGGCGCTGCAAGCGCGCCTGGTGGACTTCGGTGGCTGGGAAATGCCGGTGCAGTACACGTCAATTCTCAAAGAACACGAAGCGGTACGTACCGCCGTAGGCCTTTTTGACGTGTCTCACATGGGCGTGTTTGAAATCACCGGTGCCGAAGCTGAATCTGCCGTACAGTGGCTCATCCCCAATAACGTTAAGCGACTGCAAGACGGCGGCGGACTCTATACGCAACTCTGCCAGGAAAACGGCGGTGTCATTGACGATTTGCTGGTGTTCCGCTGGAGTACAGAACGCTACTGGCTGGTGGTGAATGCGGGCAATAGACAGGTGGATTTTGACTGGATCGATCAGCATCTGAAAGGCTTTAGCGCCACCCTGACTTCTTTAGCAGATCACACGGGTATTCTGGCTTTACAGGGCCCGCTGGCTCGTCAGGTGATGGTGCAGGTGATGGAAGAAGCGAGTGCAGAGGTCGCTGCAGAAATAGAAGCTTTAAAGCCCTTTCAACTCAAAGCTGTGACCTTAAAACACGATAATCACGCCGTGGAGCTGGTAGTGTCTTGCAGTGGCTACACTGGCGAAGACGGTTTTGAACTCTACGTGCCCCATCAAGATCTGGTGTGGTTCTGGCGGCATCTGCTGAGTGCGGGGGAACCCCACGGGATTCAGCCGGTGGGCCTGGGAGCCAGAGATACCCTCCGTCTGGAGGCGGCCATGCCCCTTTATGGTCATGAGTTAGATCGTGACACCACCCCCCTTGAAGCGGGACTGGGCTGGAGCGTTAAACTTAAAGGTGACGATTTTATTGGTAAATCGGCACTACAGGCTCAAAAACAGGAGGGGCTGCACAAACAGCGCGTGGGGTTTGTTATGAAAGACAGCCGTCGCGCTCCCCGTGAAGGTTACGGCCTGTTTTTAGAAGAAACACAGGTGGGTGTGGTCACCAGCGGCTCATTATCGCCCACATTGGGTTACCCCATTGGTATGGGCTACGTTAATATGCCTTATGCAGCCCGGCTGGAAAAAGCCGCTGCTCCACTTACCCTGGATATTCGGGGCAAACGCTATCCGCTGGAACGGGTGCCCTTACCTTTTTACCGGAGAAAGTCATGACTTATTATTACGCAAAAACCCACGAATGTTTTTCTGTGGAAGACGGTGTGGCTACCGTTTCCATTACCGCCCATGCGGTGGATCAGCTGGGAGAAATCACCTATGTGGAGCTGCCCGGCGTGGGAGACAGCTTTGAAGCTGGAGCCAGTTTTGGCGAAATTGAGTCGGTGAAAACCGTTTCTGAACTCTATGCTCCCGTCAGCGGCGAAGTGGTGGCCATTAACACCGAATTGGACGCTGAGCCCGAACGGGTGAACGACGATCCCCTGACCGCAGGGTGGATGATTAAACTCAAATTATCGGACCCCACCGAAGTTGAACAATGCCTTTCAGAAGCGGACTATAACGCTTATCTGGATGCTTCTGCATAAATTTTAGGAGTTATTATGCATCACGCTTATCTGGCCCACACCGACGCCGAACGTCAGGATATGTTGAATACCGCGGGTTATCAGCACATGGACGATTTGTTTTCTCCCGTGCCCGAAGCCCTGCGTCACCCTGAAATCCAGTTGCCCGCTCCGCTTTCTGAAATGGAGCTTCAGCAGGAACTGGCGCGCATTGCCCGCAAAAACCAGTCTGCTGAGGATCAGCTCTGTTTTCTGGGAGCCGGTGCCTACCGTCACTATGTGCCCGCCGTGCTTTCCACGCTGGCCGGGCGTTCAGAGTTTTTAACCGCCTATACGCCCTATCAGGCGGAGGTCTCTCAGGGAACGCTCCAGGTGATTTACGAATTTCAGTCGGCCCTGTGCACCCTGACGGGCATGGATATTTCCAATGCCTCTACCTATGAAGGGGCTACCGCAGCGGTAGAAGCTATGACTATGGCCTGTCGCATTACCCGTCGCCAGAATATCCTGGTGTCCTCCACGGTGCATCCGGAGTATCAGCAGGTGATGAAAACCTATGCCGACGCTTTAGATATGCCCGTGCATACGGGTGACTACGTGGGCGGAAGAGCCCGTCCTCAGCAGTTTGAGTCTATTGAAGATCCGGCGGTGCTGGTGGTGCAATACCCCAATTTTATGGGGCAGGTGGAAGACCTTCAGGCTCAGGCAGACTGGATTCACGAGCGGGGTGGCCTGCTGGTTGTCATTATGAACGATCCTGTGGCGCTGGGGCTGCTGGAAGCTCCTGGCAATCTGGGCGCAGATATTGTGGCCGGTGAGGCGCAGGCCTTTGGTAATCATGTGAGCTACGGCGGGCCCTATCTGGGCTTTTTGACCGCCCGCGAAAAATACATTCGTCAGATGCCCGGTCGTATGTCCGGTCTGGCAGAAGACGCAGAGGGAAATCCCGCTTATACTCTGGTGTTACAAACTCGTGAACAGCATATTCGCCGAGAAAAAGCCACCAGCAATATTTGTACCAATCAGGGTTTGAACGCTCTGATTGCCACCATCTGGCTTTCTTTGATTGGCAAACAGGGCCTTCAGGAACTGGCTTCGATTTGCTTTCAACGGGCTCATTATCTGGCCGCAAAGATGGCAGAACTCCCTCACTGGGAACTGGCCTTTGAAGGGGCGTTTTTCCACGAGTTTGTTCTCAAGTACGACGGCGATCTGGAGGCGTTACTGGAGCAGCTGGCTGCTGAGCAGTGTATTCCCGGTGTGCATCTGGCCCGCTGGTATCCTGAGTTGGAAAACCACCTGCTGGTGAATGTGACCGAAATGAACAGCGTACACGATCTGGAGCGCCTGCTACGGATACTTCAAAAGGCTGGCTAGCCCTGCGGTGTCCCGCAAGCTTCTGCTGAGCGTTTGCCTGGGGTTAGGGCTCTTGAGCGTGGCTTTCCCCGCCGTGGCCCAGCGTGAATCTACTTCCGCAGGGGCTATAGAAACGGCGGCCACCGAACTTACTCTGGAACAGGGCAAGCAGGCGTATAAGGATGGCCGCTATGAAGAGGCCATTCGCTTCTTATTGCCGGTGCTCAGCACCCCGGGCGCCCATTATTATCTGGGACTGAGCTATTACAATCTGGGGCTTTACGGTCTGGCTATTGATGCTTTTGAAGTGGCGCGGGGCGAGTACGGAGAAAATTCGCCCCCCGTGGATCTGTTATTTTCTCTGGGGCTTTCCTATTATTACGCCAATCGCATTGCCCCCGCGCAGGAGTACTTTGATCAGGTGCTCAGCGATCCCCGTGCCGATGCCGCCACCCGCCAACTGGCAGAAGAACAGCTGCTGGCGTCTCTGCGAGATCAGTCCTCAGCGTATCAGGAGGCTTTTAACGCCTATCAGCGGGGAGAATTTCAGCTGGCCCGTGACAGTTTTGAAGAAGTGCTGCGCATTGTGCCCAATTCCCCGGAACTACATTATTACCTGGGAGTTTCTGCGTATCAGCTGCTGGAATTTGAGCTGGCCCGCACCGCCTTAAACAAAGTGTTGGAACTTTCCCCCGAGGGGGAATTTGCGGACTCCGCCCGGCAAACCCTGGCGGTGGTAGACAAGCTATCTCAGAGCCAATCCCTGAAGCCCTTCAACGGCAGCGTGACCTTAGGGACCTTTGGGGATTCGAACGTCAACTATGGTGGAGCTCCCAATAACGCCGTGGGCGATGACTTTGAGTCTCTGACCGCTGAACCCTTTGCGGACCTGGGTAATTCTCTCAATCTGGACTTGAATTATCGTTTTAACGACGTGCTGAGCGCCCGTTATAACTACTTTTTGAACCTCTACTGGGGTCTGGCGGACACCGGAGACAGCCCGCTCACTTCCGCCGATTACAATCTACAGCAGCACAGTTTTTCCGTGGCCCAGCGCTATAGCCTCAGTGATTCCATTGAGCTGTTTTTAGACACCCGTGGCGGCTTGCAACTGCTGGCAGGTCAGCCCTTTTTTGGCGAGCTTTCTTTGCGACCCACCTTCACTTTTTACGAAACGGAGCGCCTGATTTCCAGAGCCTACGTGGATTTTGCGCTGGAGCAGTTTACCCGCTTTGCAGAACGAGACAATTTCAATTATGCGCTGGCTTTAGAGCAGTATATTTACCTCTGGAATAGCCGCACCTGGCTGCGCTTCAACTACCGCTTTTTGCACGTCATGGCCCGCGATAATATTCAGAGCATTCAGCAAGAAAGCAACGGGCAGCTGATTCAGGTGGATTTTTTGACCGCCAGTTCTCGTAGCCAGAATCAGTTAGGATTGGGCTTTGCTTTTCCTGTAGGCCCCATTGATGTGGAAATGGGCTCCAACTTTGATTTTTTGCTCTACCACAACCCGGATATTTACAAGGCCTTTCGCTTAAATGTGAACCCCCTGACGGGATTGCCGCTGCCCCCGGACCCCATTGCCGGTCTCAACGTGGAAAAGCTGCGGGAGGACACCCGTCTGGTGTTTTATGCCCAGGCGGAATGGAAATTTGACGAACACTGGTCCTTACTGGGGCAGTATAATCGCACCACCAACGTCTCTAATATTTCAGCCCAGGAAATTCGCACCATTACCAGCCGCTCTTACCTGAAAGACGTGGTGGATATTCGTTTGCGTTACCGCTTCTGATGGCGCTCAACGCTGAGAAGCTCCGTACGCAATTGCCCGCGGACTGGCTAATTTACCCCACCACCGCAAAAGACGTTCCGGCAGAGACCGTGGAAGTGATGGTGATTCTGCACGGATTTATGGGCTGCCCGGAGGACTTTACGCCGCTGGCCAGCGTTCTGCGTCAGCGTTTTCACTGTATTTTGCCCATGCTGCCGGGCCACGGAGGCTCTACCCCCACTTTTCCGCTGCATCTGTCAGCTCAGGCCACCTGGATTGCTGCTCAACTTCAGGAGGCGGGCATTCAGCGGTATCACGGCGTGGGCTATTCGCTAGGAGGCCGCGTGGCCCTGACACTGGCCGCCCAGCACCCTGTGCCCCCGTTTTTATCCTTGCGATTGATTGCCTGCCATGTGAGGTTTGAAAATATCACGCAGCGCTGGCCCCGCTTTGCACAGGATCAAAGGGTAGCAGAGCGTTTGCGGACTCTTTCCTGGCGCGATTTTTTAGACGGTTTCTGGTATCGCCTTCCCCTGTTTGGTCAGCTGCGTCAGCACCCGGCCTATGCTGAGCTACTCCAGCGCCGCATGAGCCATGACCCCCAGCGTTTGGCCGAAGTGGTGCTACAGGCCAGCAGCGCTTTTCAACCAGATTACAACCCTTTGCTTGAAACGCTGAACGCACACATTCCCGTGCAGTATTTTGCCGGTTCAGAAGACCCCAAATACACCGCTATTGCTCAGCGCCTGAAACAGAAGGGTATCGACGCGCAGGTCATTAAAAATGCTGGCCACTGTGTGCACGTAGAACAATTGCAAGATTTAGTGCGGAGCATGAAGATGTGATGTTATGTGTTTTTCAGGAGCGCTTGATGACACAACGACCGGAATTTTTCTTTGGCAACCAGAGGTAGAGTAGAGTTCTTTTTATCTAAAAGTTCAAGACATTTTTGCAAGGCCATTTTTGCCTTTTCAGACTTGTTTTTGTGTTTGTAGGCATAACCCAAATGTAGCCAGCCTTCTGCAAAATCTGGAAAAACTCCTGTTATCTGTTCAAGGACCGCAAAATGTTCTTGCTCCAAAATGAAGTGCCCGGATAAATCTGCCCCAAGACGACTCATAGGTAACAATACACTGTGTAAAAAGCGCAAAGGATATTGACGTTGTGTATTGAGTAAAGATAGAGCCCGGGCATAATGTTGATAAGCTTCTAAAGGCTTTTGTGCCTGATGTGCAGTCTTTGCCAGATAATAGTAGAGATTAGCCTGGCGTAAGACCACTTGCGGCATGGTTTGTTGGTGAGATAATTCTTTTAATTCCTGCTGTATCAAAAATTGGTAATAATCTGTTTTTTCTTGAGGTTGATCGCTCTGATGATGAACAATAAGTTGTGGGCAGTGAATCTTTTTATAAAAAGTATTTTGAGGGGAATGTAAATACTCGTGAACACGGCCTTTGAAACGTAAATGAAGTGGACCCGGAAATAAACGTGCTACGCGTTCAGTTTTACCCGATGCGTAGCGAAAAGCCAAAGAAAGCAGTACCGCTTGTTGATGGTATTGTGTGAGAATATGAGGCAAACACTCTATGAAACGTTCAGACAAATATTCATCACCGTCAAGAATCAGAATCCATTCACAAGATGCTTTTTCTAGCAGCATATTACGCGGTTGACTAAAATGATCGTTCCATGGGGTTTCAAAAAAAATATCCGCATGCGCTTTAGCGATGGACGGGGTGTTATCTGTGGAGCCTGTGTCCAGGATGAGTATTTCAGTGGCCACTTTCTGGGCCTGTGTTAAACAACGAAGCAGGGTTTTTTCAGCGTTTTTGACCATCAAACAAACAGATAATGAGTAAGACATCTGAAAATTTTACCATGTAAAATTTTGTTTTATTTCCGTTACAATCATGTTAAGCTGAGAAGCATGATGAGAAAACCCGTTGTGAGTGTCTTTACCTATTGTGCCGTTTTGTTGCTTTCTCACTGTATTCCTCAAACAAGGGTGCCTACTACCCCTGGTTTTGAGGCCAGAAGCGCAAGACGTGCAACAGCCCCTGAACCTTTAAAGGCCGACCCAAACAGCATTTTGCTGCCCCCTGTTGCAGAAAGCCCCCTTACTGTGCCTGCGGAAAAAGAACAGCCTGCTTTAGACCTGTTGCCGTCTCCGGCGATGTCTAATGCACCTATCATCCCAGGTCCGGTTTCTACCCCTTTTGACAGTTTTCCGAATACGGGAAGCAGAAGTGGTAATGTGGCGACGATTCCCACAGCACCTGAGCCGACGCCTATCACGCCTTTGTGGACGTTTACGCCACCGGAGAACTTTCGCGTTGAAGGCGGTGCCCTGACTTTACAGGCAAATGGAAACGTTATCGTTCCTGATGCCCTTGGTCGCGTTTTATCGGTTGGGGAAAACGGTATACAGTGGCAAATTGATCTGGGTACGCCTTTGCATACTCCTGCGACTTTAAAGGATGACATTGTGTATTTGGCGGGCAAAAATGGGGTTGTGTACGCTCTGGACTCAACAAGTGGTCAGGAAGTGTGGAGTTTTACACAAAGGCTTCCCAATCAGTTTAATGGGGGCGGTTTTGCCGTGGATGAAGAGCATGTATATATTGGGGGATCCTCAGAGATTTTCTATGCGCTTGATCGGCGTACCGGAGCAGAAAGCTGGCGTTTTGTGTCTAGAGCTCCTATTGAAAGTGCTCCGGTGATTAGCGAGGATCGTGTCTATGTTTTAGCCCTTGATCAAACTCTTTATGCTCTGGATAAAACCGACGGGAGTTATCTCTGGGAGTTTCAAACCGGAGATATAATCCGTCATGTCGGAGCTGCTCTTAATGAGCGTGACGACATTATTTTTGGTTCCGATCATTCCTGGATTCAGTCACTGGATCGTTCCGGTTTAGACGTATGGTCTTACGTCATGGATTCTGGCTTAAGTGGAAGTCCTGTTATAGATGAAAATGGCGTTGTTTATGCAGCTTCTCGGGGTGGCACAATTCATGCGATTGATGCTTCAGGTGAAGGATTGTGGTTACAAAATACCGGTTCTGCCATTCAAAGCAGTCCTGCCCTTGATAATTTAAACCAATTGTATATTGGTAACGATTCAGGGCAAATTCGCGCCTACGATACTCAGGGAAGCTTACTCTGGTTATATCAGGTACCTGAGGCTATTCAGGGAAAGCTCGTTATTGACCAGCAAGGAAAACTGTTTGCCTTAACCTCATCAGGGCGCATTATTGTTATTCAAACTTCGGCCACCGGCCCCGGAACGGTCTGGCCCATGCAGCAAAAAAATTCGAGTAATACCGGAGAAAAACAATGAAAATCAAAGTCTTAAAACAGTCCATTCGCTCCGGTTCCTGTGCACTATTGGCGATTCAGATGTTGGCCTGTCAGGTGCCTTCAACCCAGAAAAAACCTGTCCCAAGTGCCGTAAATACCACAAAAGTTTTTGAGAAATCCCGCGTTCCTCTGTCTTTAAAACGAACGGTGCTTAAAAAAGGTGGCATTTTAGATCATGTCAGCGTGCTTCCTATTAAAAAATTCAAAGCAAAAATGGCAGAAAAGCAAAAAGCAGCTCCCCATAAAAACGTCTTTAGTACCAAACAATCCGCCGATAGTTGTGATGGGGGTGTTTGTGACTATCAGGAAGTAGGAAACTGGGATGATTTTTACACCGCTTCCTACAATTTTGATCCCGGTTCCTGTGCCTTTGAGCAGGAGACGTATTGTGAATTCGATGATAGTGTGGGGTGTACTGTTCAATACGATCGCATGACCTTTTACGGCTGTGACTGCGACGATGGCTACGAATACAGTAATGGAGAATGTGTGAGCAGCGATTTGCAAGTATTGGTCACCGATCAGTCGAGTTACCTTTATGAACAAAATGAGACCATTACACTCACAGACCCTTATTTTCGTCTGAGAGTAGAAGCCAGTGCTCCTGCAAATGAAAGCGGAAACATTTTTGTAAAAAACAGTGCCGGAGATACGGTATGGGGGGCACGCATACAGCCCGGGACCACACAAAGTCAGGGAAGCACCACATTTGACGGTTATCAGGTGATTGGACTGGGGATGGGAAAGCAATCCGAGTTGCGCCGTCTCGATAACGGAAATTATACCTTAGAAATCTCTTTGAACTCAGGCAGTCAATACACACAAAATATAGTGTTGGATCGTCCTGAACGTGTGTTTGATGCACACCTGGAATTTGGGGGGCAGACTTACACTCCCGGACAAACCCTAGAAGTGACAGAAGATCCCACCTCAATTTATGCCGTGTTAAAAAGCGCTCACCCCCACAACACCCACACTTTTGCCATATACGACGCGCAGGACAATATTGTCTATTATCGGGATATGGGTTTGGCGTTGTCCACAGTCTGGCAAGGGCTTTCAGATAATGGTGTCCGGTTGCAAAATGGAAACTACACCCTTAAAATTTTTCAGAAACTACAGTCTGTTGATACCGCCAAAGTATTCTCACTTGTGGTCAACAGGCCCGTTACCCCGATTGCCTTAACCATTAATCGCGGTAACGTCAACTCAGAAACACAGGGAATCATAGACGTCTTTTCGGGAATTAAAATCAACGTAGTCCCTTCAGAGCCCGCGTTGGAAACAACTCTTGAAATTATAAACAGCGACGGCAAGGTCATATTCCGTCGTTTAAAAAGCAATAATAATCTCTCTGTGCAATGGCAGGGGGTGGAAGAAACAGAGGTAATTCCCGGCAACGATACCTCCAACGTTGTTCAAAACTTTGTGTCTTCTATTGCTCCAACGGGGGTATATACTATTCGGGCCAGTAACAACGGCCAGGTTATAGAGCAAAAGGTCAATTACAAACACCGACAGTTTAAAGTCACATACAACACAAATCAGGGAGAAATTGACGCCAATTCTTCTGTGACACTCAGTCCTCCCCCCGTTATTTCTGCACGCGTTGAGTCTGATCGCCATAGTGTGAAGCATACCGTTCAGATCTCCAATGAAGCAGGACGCGTGATGTTTCATGACACCTTCCTTTTTGATAACCCTGCGGACCTTTATAAAAACTATGTCTGGAACGGCTTAACTTCACCAGATTTGACAGGGCAAAATGCCTTGCCCGTACCGGGAGGAGCCTATCGCATGTTTGTGCGCAGCGGTTCAGGCCCGAGAGTGGTCAATGGCGAAAAGTATGCCGAAGCTGCATTTCGTGTTCAGCACACTCCCCGTACGTTTAACGTCACTGCTCGCAAAAATACTTTACCCGACTCGCTTTCCCCCGGCACGCCTATTGCTATCACTCAGGTAGAAGACAGCCTCACTTTCGAAGGTCAGACCTTTGACCCTTTTCAATCCGTCATTGTAGACATTCTGGGTTCAGATGGGCATATTTTTGACCGAGATAGCCAACGTTACGTGGAGAACTTCCGTATGGTCTGGGACGGTTCAGGAAGGCTGAAAGACAGACCCGACAGAGTGCCGCTTCCCAACGGAGACTATACGATTAAAGTGAGCAACGCCGGTCAAAGCATGACGTACCCGTTATCGGTAAACCGCCCGCTGGACAGCAACGGCAACCCTGTAAAAACCCTTGAACTGGACCTGTCCCACGCAGACGGTGCGGCAGCGCATGCAGACGGCATGTTCCGCGTATACGTTCCGGGTTCGAATCAGGCCATTCAAATACAGACCCGTAGCAGCATTCCTGCGATAGTAGATATCAAAGACGCAGGGGGAAGCATCGTCCACCGCAAACGCGTAAACGCCGGTACACAGAGTTTCAGTTGGGACGGCAAGAGCGACATTCGTGATTTAAAGAAGGGTGTTTTGCTACCCCGCGCAGTGATCATGCCCGACGGCGTCTACACTGTAGAACTCAACAATGACAGTAGAAAAGTAAGCCAACAATTTGTGCTGGAAAACGGGATACAGTCAGGCCGCCTGAAGCGCTACCATTCAGAAGAAGTCGCACGCATACTGAGTTCAGCAGAGAAAAACTTCGCCGTGTTAAAACGAGACGTGGACATTCTGGTGCAACAAACTCTCCAGGAATACCCCAACGCTGCCCCCTTTCAAGTACAAGCGGTTCCAGACCCTGCCCCCTTTCGCATTCAACAGCAAAACGTTCCACCACCTCCACCCTCAACCGCTTCATTGGCCGCCGTCAAAAAAGGAGACGTGCCCTTCGAGGTCAGCAATGCCCAGAACGACCGTCTGGTCAAAGAAAACGAAGTGGTCAAACAAAAGCTGCGTTGGATTCAGTCCGTTCGCCAACAGTTCAGAACCCAGTCAGGCCTTGGTGTTGCAGACCCGGACTTACAGCAGAAGCAACGTCAGAGCGACAATATAGGGTATGGTTCAGGTTGTCTACGTTACTACGATTACACGCCCCAGTGGAAAGACGACGATAACCCGGATAACTACGATGAGCCTGAAATAGAACAGTATTCTGCTGTTGTAAATGCAGAAGATGAGATCGTGATAACAGGAAGGATCAACAGCAAACAGCCTGTTCAGGACGATGACATATCTTTTGAGATTGAAGGCATAAATATTCTTTCAAAACCTGAAATACGCAGATTAGATAACAATGGTTCTTTTGAAGTCAAAATCAGTGATTTTGACTTTTTTCCAGAACTCTACTCAGATTTTTCAATACAAATTGTACCAACACTCTATTATTGTTATATGGCTCTTTATGTGGGATCTCGTGCGGTAGTACGTTTTGGACCCAGAGCAACAACGATAGCGAGTAAAGCGCAATCTATAAACGGAATACTTCCATTGTTTGCCAGAGAAGCCGTCAAGAAGTATCCCTATGTTTCGCGAATCATTTCACAGAGTGGTATTATTGGCCCGCAAGGGTATAAATTAGCTCAAGCGTTCAAGCAGGGCATAAGACTGCCCAGAACTTCGATCAATACGGGTTCCGCCTTCATAAGAGATGTAGCTTCAAGATTAGATCCCAGGCTACTGAGAGATTTACAAGAAACAGCTCGCTCCGGAACCCAGTTAACAAGACCACTCAAAAATGCCTTACATGGAAGTGTTACAGAGTCAATCGCAAAATTGAGGCTTGAGAGGTTTCTGCAAACAGTTTCAGGTAGTGGGACACGTTTAAATAAAGCCGCAGCTACATTACAAGAAGCAGGAAAAGGAGTTCAACTTGATATTGATAATTTGATTTATCGTATATCTGGTAATACTGTTCACATACTAGGAATGGCAGAATCCAAATTAGCTCCTGTTAGATTGGGGAACAAAGCACTTATTGATGCTGCAAAAGTGGCTTCTAAGTGCTCAGAGTCAAGCATTGCACAAATTTTAAACTCGGAAGCTCGGTTAAGGACTCTTGTTGAAGGTGGTAAACAGTTAGCCATTAACGGTAAAAACTTTAGTCGCATAACTATTGCGCCAGATCATGAATTTATTCGAATTTTAACCCGAGCAGGTAACGCAAGTCCATTTAAAGATAGTGTATTGATAACGCCTGCCAATCCGGCCTTCGACAAATATGCTGTAGATATCTCGCTTGAGTTTGCTCAGTATGGCTGGGTTCAAATGCTTTTACCTGAAGTACAAGGCGGCATTTCACAAATCTCAAATACCATTTTACCTTTACTCTAGGAGCGAAGTTTATGGGCCCTTACTATCGGCAGGTTTACATCTACTCAAAAGACCCTTTATGGAAACCTGACCCAGATCAGTTAAAACAGTTCATCTCTGGTTTTTATCCAGATTATCAAAATGATTCAGAGATTTTTCCTCTCTTTTCTATCGAAGATGAAACCCCAACAGCAGAAAGTATAAAATTGCATCAAAAAGCAAATACAGAATTCTTGCAGAAGCACAAAGAGAACTATTGGCTTGCCTATGAGTCTTATCCCAAGGGGAAAAAGGTGCGAGCTTACTTAAACCCTTATGGGCTGTTATATCAGAAGTTAGAAACACAAACACCAGCGGAAATTATGAAAAGCCTTTCTGACTCTGCCGTTCTTGAGCTTTTCGAGGAAAAAGCGTTCAGAGATGTTTATGCTTTTCTGGATCGGTTTGATAGTGTTTCAAGATTTCAGAAGAATGTTGATAAGTTTGTTGACGAAACAGTTGGTTTTGAATTGATTTTTTCCTTTATTCCGTCTTGGATTCACCGAGAATTTGATCGGTTGAAATTTGGTATGGCACCAGAGGAAATTAAAGTTAACTATGGGCCTCACATTATCATTAAAAATGATATGTACGAAGATTCTTGGAGTATTGAAGATAACGAGCACCCTGAATTTGATATTGCCTCCTTTTCGATAGAGCTTATTATTCGATCTAACGGTTATTACGGCGCAAAAAGTGATTTGAATGAACATTACAACTTCACGTACAAAGAAAGAACGTTCAAAAAAGCTATCGATGTAGAGTTGTTGATTAATCCTGATTTGCGCAAGCTTACCAATATGTATGAATATATTTTTGCACAGCCCTGCGTCATGCACTACAACGAAATGACAGAGTAGCTGAATGCTGAAAAGCCGTTCATGAATAAGGGGGAATCCACAAAGCGCCGCGCGCAGGAAGCGCAAGGTGGTGCTTTGTGTCTTAGCGACAGAGCCTCAGG
>CAYFGW010000075.1:0-18562 GCA_964342365.1 uncultured Candidatus Sericytochromatia bacterium
AAGGAGTTAAATCATGAAAAAGGTAAGACAGGCTGTGGTGGCCTTATCCGTTTTCACGATGATGGGAAGTGCATTATCTTCTGCTGCACTGGCTGATTCTATCTGGAACGACACCAGTACCGCCACATTATTTACCGAGCGACGCCCCACCTTTGTGATTGGTGGGCTGGTGACGGTGGTTGTAAACGAGCAAATCAATGCGCTACAAAACGCCACGCTGATTGCGCAAAAACAAATTCGAAACGACCACCGCTGGCAGTTTCCAGAAAATTTCGCCTCCGTGGCCAACGCCCAGCCTCTCCAGGGACAGTTTCGTGCAGAAAACCAGCTACAGTCTAACAATCTGGGATCCACCACCCGCGTGGGGAACGTGACGTTCACCATCGCAGCCCGTATTGAAGATATTCTGCCCAACGGTAACCTGATTATCACCGCACACAAAAACATGCGCGTAAACGATGAAGACAACGAAATGATTCTGACAGGCATTGTACGTCAGAATGACGTCATGGCCGATAATTCCGTTCAGTCTGCAAAGATAGCTGATATGCGCATCGATGTTATGGGCACAGGTCCTGTATCTGCGAAAGCCACGGGCGGTATTATGACCCGTATATTCAACTTCTTCTTATAAGGAATCGATTATGAAATTGCGTTATTTTTTATCTTTAGCTCTGGCCTTTTCTGTGAGTGCTCCAGCCTTTGCGCAGGTTACTCCGCCAGCGCTTCCCCCTCAGGCACCTGCAGCAGCACCGGTTCCCAATATTGACATTGTTCCCCCATCTTCCGTGCGGGTCAAAGATGTGGTGACTTTCCGCGGTGCGCGGTACAACCAATTGCAAGGCTTAGGGCTGGTAACCGGACTTCAGGGCACTGGCGACTCCGCTAACTCTGTCCCTTATTCCCGTCGCGCCTTGAAGAATATGCTGGAACGTTTCGGCATGCCGCAAATTGATGAAAGCACCATGCGTCCCAAAAACGTGGCTGCGGTGATGGTAACGGCTAATATTCCTCCGTTTTCAAAGCCTGGACAGCAAATTGACGTGACCATTTCTTCTGTAGGTGACTCCAAAAGCTTGCAAAACGGCATGCTGATCCAGACCCCCTTACGCGGTGCTGACGGTCGTATTTATGCGGTTGCTCAGGGCCCCATTTCTCTGGGTGGTTTTGGGGTGCAAACCGAACAGGGCGCTTCTGCTCAGAAAAATGCCGTGACCGTGGGGCGTATTCCCAACGGGGCACTGGTGGAAAAAGAAATTCCTGTAACCCTGATGGACGACAATGGCTATATTGAAGCCTATTTGATCAACCCGGATTTCACCACCGCTACCGAGCTGGCTGACAAAATCAACAAAAGCCTTCTGGGTAATGCCAAAGCGGTAGATGCTTCCACCGTAAGAGTTTTTGTGACCTCTAGCTACCGTAATAATTTAGCAGAGCTCATTGCTCGCATTGAAAACTTGACCATTTCACCGAAAAATAATGCCGCCAAGGTGGTTCTTGATGAGCGGACCGGCACCATTATTATTGGTCAGAACGTGAGCATCGGACCGGTTTCTGTGGCCCACGGCGGACTGATTGTTAAAGTAGACGCCCAGACCACCGTTTCTCAGCCCAATCCTTTTTCTCAGGGACAAACCCAGGTGGTAACCAATACCTCAGTGACCTTTGACGAGAAAAAAGGTGACACCCTGGTGCTCGTTAAGGGCTCCACGGTAGGGAATCTGGTAAAATCACTGAACGCACTGGGTATTCCTCCCAGAGATTTGATTACCGTTTTGCAAATGATTAAAGCAGCGGGTGCGCTGAATGCGCATCTGGAAATGCAATAAGGAGCAAAAGATGACAGAAGTACCTCTGGTAGGCTCTGTAGCAACAGGGTTTGGCGATAAATTAACCGCTCCCCGTTCCAATCAGCCCAATATTGAAGAAGCATCTCAGCAATTTGTTTCTATGCTGTATTCTTACATGTTTCAGCAAATGCGTGAGAGCGGAAGTGACGAAGAGAACGGACTGTTTTCGGGTCCCCATGCTAATATGCTTATGGGTTTTTTGGATCAAGAAATTGGTCAAAAGCTGGCGGAAACCGATGGTTCCGGTCTGGCCGACGCCCTGCTGCGTCAAATGAAAGCCGAAGATCCCACGATAAATGTGGGAGATCGGGTGCAGCTTCCGGGGCTAGAAAACGTAGGTCCTGAAAGTGTTAAAAAGGCGGACGCTCCAAAAGCCAGTCCGCTGGAAATGCTGACACAAACGGGTAATAAAATCAAAGAAATGATGAAAAAAGACCCGATTAACGAACTGGGATCCGGCATGGTTGCCCCCCCCAGTATTGATAATTCTCAGCAAATTATGGATGAACTCTATAAACTAAATCGCCGAGAATGATACAATACTTTAGAATAGAGAGCAATTGAACGGAATATAATGGGAGCAAAGACACAAAAGAAGTCCCCGGCACCCCCGCCGACAAGCAGCAATGAGGCCATAAAACGTTACACACCCCTTGTACGTTCTATCGCCCGCCGCCTGTCTATGAAGCTTCCAAGTCATTACGATTACAATGACTTGATTAGCGACGGTATGGTGGGATTGCTATTGGCTATTGAACGTTTCGACCCTGAACGGGGTGTGAAGTTTGAAACCTTTGCCACCTATTATGTCAAAGGCGCGATTTTAGACAATCTACCCAAGTTGCCTAAAGTCAAAAAAACGGAGACGGAAGTTGTTTATCAGAATTCTGATGATGTGGAAACAGATTCAGCCACCCTGTTCAACAAAGTCACCAATTTAGCGTATTCGTATATTTTGTCTCTCGATGCACCAAGTGGTAGTGACGGTGATGAGTCCTTTAATTTACTAAATCAACTGGGCTCTGGTGACGGTGTACAGCGAGATATTGAATTTGAACAATTGCAAAAGACCTTGACCTGGGTGATTGAGCAATTACCGAATCAGGAGCGCACTACGCTCAAGCTGTATTACTTTCAAAAACTACCCTTTAATGAAATCGGTCGCCGTCTGGGATTGTCTGAATCCTGGGTTAGTCGGATTCATAAACGGGCTCTGGAACAGCTCAGAGTCAAATTGGGTAAAAAGAAGTCCATTGACGACTTTTTGTCAATGTGATGGTGTTGGATTAAGCCAACGTAAGAGATCAGGAGGAGTTTATGGTTTTATTTAGCCCGTTGATGGCGTTTACGGAAAAGATGTTGGATGTTACCACCCTGCGTCACCGAAGCATTGCCAATAATATTGCAAATATTAATACCCCCAGTTATAAACGAACTGAGGTGTCTTTTAAGGGTGCCCTTGAGCGCATCAAATCCAGTGGAAATGATGACGGCCCCGACGGCTTAAATGACGAAGGCGCTCCCACGACGATTAACGAACAGCTTATGAATAATCTGTCTATTGACAGCTTATACAACGAAGGGCAGCGTTTTCAGAGTGATCTCGGCGTGGGTTACTCTCTCTCCGATACCTTATTTGACCAGATGTATAACGACAGTCCTGCCGGTGGCCCCGGTCAGCTTGACCCCCGGGCCAATCCGCCCAAAGCTCAGAGCCGCGCGGACTTTATCTCTTCCGTACAACCCGAAATTCTGACGGTGGATGAAACCCAGCGTCAGGACGGCAACAGCCTGAACCCCGAAATCGAAATGGCCAGCATGATTAAAAACACCTCCTTTTATAACGTGCTGGTAAGTTCCATTTCCGGTGAGTTCAGAACTTTAAAAACTATTATTTCGAATCGATAGGAGACAGCCATGAGTTTATTTGATGTTATTAACACCAGTTCCACAGGTATGGTGGCCAACCGCTTCTGGCTGGACACCATCGCAGGCAATATTGCCAACGCTAACAGTACCCGTTCCGTGGACGGTGGTCCTTACCGCCGTCGCATCCCCGTATTTGAAGAAGTCATGAAAGACGCCATGTCTGAAATGATGGAAGATGAGTTTGAGCCCAAAAAGATGGGCCAACGCATTACCCAACAGGTCATGGATGACGTGATGGACGTAAGTGCCACCAAGCATCAGGGACAGGGTGTAGGCCTTGGCGGTGTGGTAGAAGACCCGACACCTTTAAAAGTGGTTTACATGCCCGGTCACCCCGATGCGGACGCTGAAGGCAATGTCACCATGCCCAATGTAGATATTGTGAAAGAAATGGTAGACATGATTTCTGCCAGTCGCGCGTATGATGCCAATGTGCAAATTACCAACGCGGCGAAGTCGATGATCAACAAAGCCCTTGAAATCGGCAAATAGGCAAAGGTAGAATAAAATTATGTCAATTTCAGCCCTACAATCATTTTTTCCCGGCGATTTGCGCGTTTCTCAAACTCAAATGCCCATGACCTTTGAAATTCCCAAGGATGAACTCACTGCCAAGCGGTCTTCGTTCGTGGAAGTTTTGAATAACGCAATTGATGAGACAAACAGCGCAGAACGGGAAAGCGAAGATTTGATGGCAGACCTGCTGCTTGGAAAAGATGTGGACATCCACTCTATCCAGATTGCGGGTGCTAAGTTAGATACGATGGTAACCATGGCGTCAACGGTAATGACCAAGTTGACCACGGCTTACCAAACCCTGATGAATATGCAGGTTTAAAGAGGCAACGTGAGTGAATTTGAGAAGGGAGACACCCCACAATGGCCGTTGATGATCAAGCTGTAGGTGGTGGGTTTTTAGGCAATTTATCGCCCAATGTGCGCTTAGGCGTTATTGTTGGCGCTACCGTGATTGTTGTTGGATTGCTAATGTATTTGGTAATGGGCGGCAGCGGTACCGAAGAAGATGATGGTTTCCGTACCGTATACAAAGACCTACCTCTGGCAGATGCCGGAAATGCAAAAGATTTCTTAATGGATGAGTACCGTATCCCCGTAAAACTGGGCAATAACGGGACTTCTATTCGTGTTCCAAAAGATAAAGTAGACGAAGCGCTGGTAAAGCTCGCCCAGAAAGGCATGCCCGGCAGTGGCGTGGTGGGTTACGAGATTTTCGACAGCATGGGCTTTATTTCCACCGACTTTGAAAAGCGCGTGGCTTTACAAAGAGCCCGTGACGGACACCTTTCCCGTCTGGTGAAGCGTTTTGAAGGCGTAGACGATGCCCGTGTGAACGTGGTTATTCCTGAGCCCACTCTGTTTTCAGAGCAACAGCTTCCTACCACTGCTTCCGTACTCCTTGAGTTTTCCGGTGGCGGCGGTTTTAAACCCGAATATGTCAGCTCTATTGCGCACATGGTGGCCAGTGCCACCCCCGGCTTGAAGCCCGGCAATGTGACCATCGTAGACACCAAAGGCGATATCCTCCAGGAAGGTCAGGAAGGGCTTTACGGCGAAGATTCTGCTAAAAAGTACAACCGTCAGCTGCAAGAGCAAATTCGCATGCAGCGCCTGATGGAGCAACAGTTAGAAAACAAAGTGATTCTGATGCTTGAAAAAGTACTGGGTTCAGGTAAGGTCAAAGCGACCGCTACCATTTCTGCTAACTTTGATCGCGCCCAACAGCGTTCTCGTGAACACAGACCTGTAACCGTTAATCAGAATGGACAACAGGTGCTCACCAAAGTTGCGGAAAGAACCTCCACAGAAACCACAAGTTCTTCTGAAGCGAGTTCTGCAGGCGGAGCCGCTGTAGGCGCTCTGGCTAACCAGAATCCCGATCAGCCTGCCCAGGCCGCTGCTACAGGCGGAAACGTAGATACCAGTGAAACCGAAAGAACCACCGGTCAGGCCAGTTATAACTATGACAATATTGAAACTCTGGTTTCAAAACAGTCTGGTGTTATTAACACCATGGCCATTTCGGTTCAGTACGAGCCCCCTCCGGTGAATGAAGAAGCCGCTGAAGGCGCTGTACCTCCTTTGACACAGCAACAAGTGGAAGATATGGTGAAAGCTGCCGTTAACTTTAACCAGGATCGCAACGACACCGTTGTAGTGACCCCCGTTAAGTTCGACACCTCCACCTACGATAAACTCGTGGCTGAAATGGAAAAAGCCCGTGAAGGAACCCCCTGGTGGTACTATGCCATCGCAGGTTTTGTAGGCCTTGTAGTCGGTGCCGGTATCGGTGGTGCCTTGCTCGGTAAGAAGAAAGCCGCTGCGGGTGCAGAACAGTTCGGCGCTCCCGGTGTTCCTCAGTACCAGGCTATTCCTGGTGGTCCCGGAGCCCCTGGCGCTCCCGGCATTCCCGGTGCCCCCGGCGTTCCCGGTGTTGAAGGCCAACAGCAGCCCGGCGCTCCCGGTCTCCCTGCCGGTGCTCCCGGTGTCCCTGCCCCTGCGCAGCAGACCCAGGAAGTGAGCCGTGCTCCTATCATGCCACCTACCCCGGATAACCCCTTCGGTTTCCTCCAGGGTGTAACGCCACAAACCGTGGCCCAGTTGCTCTCCACAGAGCGACTCCCAACGCTGGTTGCGGTACTGGCCCAGCTGGATCCCGGACAGGCAGAAGACGTTATTAATCTGCTGAACCCTGAGATTCAGAACGAAGTTCGCACCCGCTTAGCACAGAACCCTGTGTTACCGCCGATGACTCAGAAAATGGTCAGTCAATCGCTCAAAAAGCGTCTGGCCGCCATGTCCTCCGGCGTCGTTTAAACAGATGTTTAAGCTACCGGTTGAAGCAGCTCAGGTTGTTTCAACCGGTTTTTTCTGTCCCGTACGGTGTTTAGAGTATCCTTAAGCTATTTAACGAATGCCCTAAAAACTGATACAATAAATAAAATCCCCGTTAAGCGAGAAGTCAAGCTATGGCAGCCATAGGTGAAGAGAGTCCCAATTCGATAATCGCGGACGTTGCGTTAGCGTCCCTCAGTATTCTGGTGGTGGTCATCTTAATGATTCCACTACCGTCCTCACTGATCGACTTTTTTCTGGTGCTCAATTTATCGGCCTCCATTCTGATTCTCTTGAACGCCTTAACCATTACCGACCCCCTTGAACTCGCCGTTTTCCCCCAGCTCTTGCTGGTTACCACCCTTTTTAGACTGGCCATGAACGTGGCCACTTCCCGTTCCATTCTGCTGAATGCGGAGGCGGGGAACGTCATCAACACCTTTGCAGAGTTTGTAATTGGTGGCAACTACGTGGTGGGTGTAGTTATCTTTTTGATTCTGATGATTATTCAATTTATTGTAATCACAGAGGGTGCCAAACGGGTTGCTGAGGTAGCTGCTCGTTTTACCCTGGACGCGATGCCCGGTAAACAAATGAGTATTGACGCGGACTTTAACGCGGGACTCATTGACGCGGAAATGGCCAAAAAGCGCCGTCGCGATTTAGAAAAAGCCTCCAACTTCTTCGGTACTATGGACGGTGCCAACAAGTTTGTACGGGGTGATGCCATTGCCGGGATCATTATTACCCTGGTTAATATTCTCGGTGGTTTTGCCATCGGTGTTCTGATGAAGGACATGGAACTGGCCGAAGCCGCCGGTCGCTATTTGACCCTGTCTATTGGTGACGGTCTCGTGGCCGCGATTCCCGCGTTCCTGATTTCGATTGCTTCTGGTTTTGTTACCACCCGTGCTATTTCAGAAACCAACCTGGCGTTTGACTTGAAAACCCAGTTGTTGGCCTCTTATCGTTCCATTGCCATGGCATCCGTATTCCTGATTGTGTTTGGTTTTATTCCCGGCATGCCTGGTCGCTTCTTTTTCCCGCTGGCAGGTGTGTTCCTGGTGGTGGCCTTTGTGGTGTACCGCAAGTCTGTGAAAAAATCTCAGATGGTGGTGGAAGACGAGGAAGATGCGGTTATTCCCGAACAGGAAGTCAAAAAGCCCGAAAACGTGCTCCAGGTTATGGAAGTGCACCCACTGGCCCTGGAAATGGGTCTGGATCTGATTCCATTGGTGGATCCCTCTCAGGGTGGCGACTTACTGGACCGCGTGGTACCCATGCGCGTACAAATCGCCATGGAAATGGGCTTTGTTATGCCCGGTATTCAGTTTAAAGATAACCTGAATCTGCGTCCGAATGAATACTCTATTAAAGTGAAGGGCATTGAAGTGGCCCGCGGTGAAATCCTCATGGGTTATATGCTGGCCATCCAGCAGCCCGATACCGATGTGTCTCAGGAACTGGTGGGCTTCCCCACCAAAGATCCTGCCTTTGGCACCCCTGCTGTGTGGGTAGCGGGTTATGAAGCCCAGCGTGCCGCACAACTCGGCTATATGGTTACCGACCCCACCAACGTATTGATTACCCACGTGGCAGAAATTGTTAAGAGCTACGCCCACGAAATCCTGAGCCGTCAGGAAGTTCAGGTGATGGTGAACAAGGTGAAAGAAAAACACCCTGTGGTAGTTAAAGAACTTATTCCCGAACTGCTCACCCTGGGTGGTGTTCAGAAAGTATTGCAAAACCTGATTCGCGAACGCATTTCGATTCGAGATCTGGCTACCATTTTGGAGCGCTTAACGGACTTCTCTAAAATCAATCAGGATCCTGACACCCTGTCTGAACTGATCCGCCAGTCTCTGAACCGTCAAATCTGTAGCAACCTGTCCAATGATCAAAACGTAATTCCTGTGATTACCCTCGATCCTAAAGTGGAGCAGGCGGTGCAGGAAAGTATCCAGCAGACGGCACAGGGTGCCGTACTGGCGTTGAACCCACAGGTGAGTCAACAAATTTTGGCCAAGCTGGCTAATGAAGTACAGTCAGCCACCAACGCGGGTCACAACCCCGTGGTGCTGTGTAACCCACAAATCCGTCCTCACGTGAAAAAGCTCACGGAGCGGAACTTCCCGGCCCTCACCGTACTTTCTTATAACGAAATTGCGCCCAAAATTAAAATTCAGTCCATCGGCGCTGTGGCCATTAGCTTCGGTAGCTAGGTGGAAAAAAACGTTGCGATTGGAAAACCGGAATGGTGGTCTTACGCCATTCTGGTGATTGCTGCTTTTATTGCGGTGTTTCCGGTATTCTGGATTTTTTCTACTTCTTTTAAGCCCGCCACTGAAGTGCTCAGCCCCGAACTGACGATTTTGCCCAAAACCTTTACCACCGGCAACTATGCAGAGGTGTTAGACGGGGGCAACTTCTGGCGTTGGATGTGGAACTCGGTGTCGGTGGCCCTGTGCACCACAGTGATTGGGATTGCCCTGGCTTCTACCACCGCTTATGCGGTGTCTCGTTTTTCCTTTGCGGGCAAAAAGCCGGTGCTCTTTGCTTTTCTGGTGGCCCAGATGTTTCCCGGCGCGATTTTAATTGTGCCTCTATACAATATTATGAAGGACCTGGCCCTTTTAAACACTTTTACGGGCTTGGTCATTGCCTACTCCACCTTATCACTGCCTTTTTCTGTGTGGATGTTAAAAGGCTTCTTTGATGCCATTCCAGTATCCCTGGAAGAAGCCGCCATGATTGACGGGATGTCGGCCTTTGGCACCTTTTTCAGAATTATTTTGCCCCTCTCTTTGCCAGGGCTGGCCGTTACCGGCTTTTTCTCCTTTATTACCGCCTGGAATGAGTTCATGTTTGCGCTGACCTTTATGACGGGAGAAAGCAACTATACGCTGCCGGTAGGGCTCCGTACCTATGTGTTTGAGTTCAATACGGCCTGGCATTTGATGGCGGCTGGTGCGATTATTGTGACGATTCCCGTCCTGGTGGTGTTTCTGGTAGCACAGCGTTTCCTGATTTCAGGATTAACTTCCGGCGGTGTGAAGGGTTAACCTGCTCCGTCAGCATCTTTATCAGGCGCATACGCAAGGAAACTTTCTGGCCACGCTTTTCTGGCTGCGAGAATTACAGTATTTCTACGCCCCCACTTCACCCCTTTATATCCAACTCAAACAGGCAGAAGCCTTGCTTCATCAACACCATAAAATTCCTGCGGGTGTATGGAGCGATCGCCTTCACTTTGAACTGGCGCGTGATTCAGCGCAAAAGGGGGAGCGTTGGCAGGAATTTTACGATTATCATCAGTATGCCAAAGTCTCCTCTCAGTACGGTAAAACCACCTCTGTTTCCGGAGCTGAAGAAGCTATTTCTCCTTTTTTAGAGCTCAAACACCCCCGTATTCTGTTCCTGCTTATGGCCCGAGACGCAGCAGACACCCTTTTGTCCTGTCTACAGTCTGTGGAAAATCTTGTGGAAACACATCAGGGCCGCTATGTATTGGCAGACACGGGCTCTACGGATCAGACCCTTTCTATAATGAAAGCGTGGCAGCGTCGCCACAGCCATACGGATATTTTAAATGTTCAGTGGCCTGAGCATTTTGCCAGGGCCCGCAACGTTCTGTTGAGCCACGCCAGAAGCCATGCCGAACATTATCACTGGTGCTTGACCCTGGACGCGGACGAAAGACTCATGTCGGATAGTGAAAAGGCCCTCTCGGTGGTTTTACAGAAGCTGCCGCGCCGGGAACAGGTGTTTGCTTTTACGGGATACAGTGACTCGTTTAGCGATGCGTGTAGTGACTCGCGTGGCAGCACAGAGGGTTCAGCATATCTGGTGGAGCGCATGTTTCCCCTTAAGCATCCGCTGTTTATCCACCATACGGTGACAGAAAATCGTGTTCGCTATCGTCACAGTGAACTTATTTATCACGGAGCCCTGCACGAGCGTCTGGGCTACGCTCAACGGATAGAGCGGGTGCCTGTGCACGCTCTTGAAGACGTTGGCTTTATGCACTCGGGGTATACCGCCGAAGCCTATACGCGCCATCATAAACACGCCCGTTTTGAACTATTGGCGCGGGTGGCACAGCGAGACGGTCAGCATAATCCCTACTTGCTTTTTCAGTACGCCCGGGCCCTGTTTTTGCAAAAGCAGGACGCCAGATGGGCGCTTGAAGTGCTGCAGGAGAGTGTGGCGCTAAGTCAAAAATATCAGGGCCGTCCGCCCTGCGTGGGGTGGTTTTCGGTGCCTGTTGCTGCGGCCGAAGTTCTGGAAAAAGAGCTCAGGCAAGCACTGTGTCAATGTGAGTGATGCGTGCCAGATACTGTTCATGCTCTCGCATGTCGGCGGCTTTTTGGGACTGGTCCAGAAAGGATTTTACTGCGTTGTCTGCCAGCGAAAAAGACTCGTAAATTTCCATCACACAGTCCAGCACACTGTGATATACCGCCAGCGAAGCAGGAAGTTCGGCGTGAGCGATACCCGCAATTACGTCGTTCAGGCGATACTTCAAGTTCTGAGTGCCCAGAATCAGTTCCTGTACCAGCGTGTAGTTGAGCCATGGAGCCAGCGTCTGGCTTTCGGGCCAGCATGTGATTAATGTATTCACCAGTGCGGTGGTAAGGGAGGTGACGCGAAAGCCTTTTTTCATGGCGTGGCGCATCACCACTTGTACCACCTCACGCACCCGTTGTTCACTGGTGTGTTGAAAGGCATTTTCCAGCATCACGTATTCCGGGAGTACTTCTGGCAAGCGGGCCACAAAATTTTCCTGATTGGCCAATCCCTGATCCAGTTCTGCGTACAGGCGTTTGGCCCGCTCGGGCAGTCTGTATTTTTCGATTTGTTTGCGCGGACTGCGCTGGGTGGGAAGATCCTGGCGGCCGGTGTCATTGATTTGCCAGCGCTGAAGCCAGGCGGTTTGGTTCCAGATTTCCAGTAAGGGGGAGTGGGGAGACAGGCCGCTGAGCACCTGTACAAATGCGCCCAGCAATTGTCGAAACTGGTCGCGATCGGGCAGACCCATGGCGGTGGGGGGCTCCCAGGTGCCCCAGTAATGCATATGATCAAGAATTAAATAACGGGCGTACAAGTAGCGATAGAGATGGGCATCCTGAATCAGGCGTTCTTGTTCCTGAATGAGGGTGCTTAAAAAGGTGGGTTTGAGGGTGTCCATGGCCTTTTGCAGTGAGGCAGGCATTTCAGACAACGCTTCGGGCGCGTAACGTCGGGCCAGAATAAAGAAGGGGATCAGTTGCTGGTAGGTATCCTGATGGTGTTCCCACAGCAAAAAGATGCTGCTCAGGGGTAAATCAGCAACATCTTGAATAACTTCTGCATAGGACTGAGAACCGGGCGCGTATTCTATACGACGAAGGATGTGATAGTGGCGGCGCGCCAGTTCGTAAGGTAAGTTCAAATTACCAGAGGTCGAAAAAATTACCCAGATTTGCGCGACAGGCGCTCAGGCTCAGTGTGCTCAGGGCAATCATTAAAGCGGGCCACATTTTTTTGAAGGTTTTCATCGGGTTTCTCCTGCTATTGGTCTGGCTTGTGGGTTTATTTTAGCACGAACGGTGGCGAAAAATCACGCCATCATCGCTCCCTGCTCATTTTCGGTGAGTTCCTGGAGTTTTTCGTTTTGATCGGCGGTAATGAGCGCGTTAACCACCTCATCCATGGAACCGTTCAAAATTTCCTGAAGTTTATACAGCGTGAGCTTGATACGATGATCCGTCACCCGGCCTTCGGGAAAATTATAGGTGCGAATGCGTTCACTGCGGTCGCCGCTGCCCACCTGGGACTTACGCGCGTCAGAACGCTCTTTTTGTTGCGCACTCAGCACCTGATCGTACATTTTGGTGCGCAGCATCGCCATGGCTTTTTCTCGGTTCTGGTACTGGGAGCGTTCTTCCTGACAGGCCACCACAATGCCCGTGGGCACGTGGGTGATCCGCACAGCGGTTTCCACCTTGTTCACGTTTTGGCCCCCGGCTCCGCCGGAACGGAAGGTGTCCATTTGTAAGTCCGCGGGATTGATTTCAATTTCCACGTCTTCTGCTTCAGGCATCACCGCTACCGTTGCTGCTGAGGTGTGAATACGACCGCCGGTTTCAGTTTCGGGCACCCGCTGTACGCGGTGAACGCCGGACTCAAACTTCAGAAAACTGTAAACGGAGTCGCCGTCCACAGCCATGACTACTTCTTTGACACCGTTTAAACCGGTTTCATTCATGCTCATGACGCTGGTTTTCCAGCCCCGACCTTCGGCATAACGGGTGTACATGCGCATCAAATCTGCCGCAAACAGGGCCGCTTCGTCACCGCCGGTTCCCGCTCTGATTTCTAACAAAATGTTTTTGTCATCATTGGGGTCTTTGGGCAGTAAGGCAATACGTAAGGTTTCATGGAGTTCTTCGATTTTAGGAGCCAGTTCTTCTATTTCCGCCTTGATCAGTTCACGCATATCCTCGTCCTGCTCATCTTTGAGCATTTCTTCGGCATTGGCGTGTTCTTCGGTGAGCTGCTGCCATTCCCGGTACATGGCCACCTTGCTCTCAAGATCGGAATGGGCTTTGGCATACTTGCGGAACTTTTCCTGATCTTTAACCACGTCGGGGTTAGATAACAGTTCATTCAGTTCCTTGTATTTATGGACAATGGCTTCTAATTGTTCGATCACGACTTGAGAGACTCTGACATTTCCTGAATCAGTTGCAGGGCTTCTGCTACGGAACTTTTCATTTCCGCCACGCGCTGACTTTCTTCGCGGATTTCATCCACAAGTTGCGTCAGTGTTGATAAGTTAAAGTCACTGTTTTCAGCGTCTGTAGAGGTTTCAACAGGCGCTTCAGCAGGTGCTTCTTCTACAGGTTCTTCCGTGTATTCTTCCACCTCTGTGGCTTCAGCACTGTCTTCAACGGCTACTTCTTCGAAATCCTCGTGAGCGTCTTCACTGGCGATCACTTCTTCCTCATGAGAAACAACGGGTGCTTCTTCTTCATAAGTGGGGTATTCTTCGAAGGTTTCTTCCACATCGTCTACCAGTTCTTCGGTGGCATCGGGCTCGTGGCTTTCAAAGGCACCGCTATCATTGGCTTGCTCGGCATAGGAAACCGCTTCGGGGTTTTCTTTTTCGTCCAGTTCGGCAGTATATTCTACGCCTTCTTCGTACATAATGGCGTCCTGTTGGTTTTCGTCGTACGCGGCGGGATCTTCATTGTGAGCATCCAGCTGCTCATCCAGTGAATTCAGGGCCTCATCAAATGCGTCATTTTCCAAAATGTCTTCGTTTTCCATGATGTCTTCAGACTCGTTCATATGCCTCAAGCTTCTTCCTTCTGGTGTGATGTAGGGTTGATGCCTAATGCCCCCTATTTTACCACACAAGGCTTTTCAATCTTGTGTACAATCAAAGGAGGGAGTTTACTATGTATGATGCCGCCAGTTTGCGCAAGCAACTTGAACAGGTATGGGCCAATTTTATCCTGGAACAAGGCAAAACCCGTAGAGAACGCGCAAACCTTTATAAAACCAAAAAGATAATGAACCAGGCCCACGGCGTGGATGCCTACTTTGACATTGAATTCAAAGCAGAGTATCTGGCTCTGTCCTTCTGGGCACAGCCTCTGGAAGAGGCCACTCCTTTTGTGTGGATGCAAGAAGCTCCTGACTTAATGGGCGTCTGGGGCGCCGTGGCGGAAAGCATGGGCGCAGGGGCCAACATTGTGGAAGACGTGAAGCCTGAAGAAGAGGTGATGGATGAAGAGGATTTCTTTGCCCAGCACTTTACCACTTCTCTTAAAGATTCTATTTCGGGCTTATGAAGGTGAACACATACGGTTCCTTTGGGGTCTTCTATGACAGCCCCTGAAAAAATAGCCCGGGTCAAGCAGGCTCAGCAGGGGGATAGGAGAGCCTTTCAAATGCTAGTGGAAGAAACCATGCCCCGCCTGTACAGCGTGGTGTACCAGATTTGCCCCCATCGCGATGAAACCTATGACATCTTACAAGACAGTTTTGTCAAAGCCTATCGGGCTCTGCCCCGCTTAAAGGAACCCGCTGCCTTTTATGGTTGGCTTACACGCATTGCGGTAAATACCGCCAAAAGCCGGGTAACCCGACGGCGAGAGTTTGCTACATCTCCCGATGACTACGCTTTTGAAGCGGCCAGCAGTGAAAAAAGTGCCGCTGAACAAAAACTGGCTCTTGAAGACGATCAGCAGCTTTTGTCTCAGGCCATGGCTCAGCTGTCCCATGAACAGCGAGAGGTGGTGTCCCTGGTCGAACTCCAGGAGTTAAACTGCGCAGAAGCTGCCGAAATTCTGGAGTGTCCGGCGGGTACCGTGCGCTCCCGTTTATTCTATGCTCGCAAAAAGCTCAAAAAAATTCTGGCTCCCTATCGCCAACACTGGGTGGCGGAGGAAGAAGAATGATGGATGATTTTACAGAAGATCCGGTAGTGGATTTGGAACTGCGTGATTTTATTCAGGAAGCCGCTGTGCAGCCTACGGTGGAGGAAAAAGAGCGTTTCTGGGTAGAGCTGGAGCAGAAACTGGACACAGAGCCCACGGCTCCCGCTGAGAAACCCACCTGGCTTTCTCGTTTGCCTCTCAAGGCGTATTTTCCGCTGGCAGCCGCCTGTGCTGCGGTGGCCTTGTTCATTGTGCTTCCCACTCAACGCACGGAAAAAGTGTTTACTAGCATAGAGAGTGAATTGCAGGGCGTACAACAGGAACAGACTGAAAACCAATCGGAACCGCCCATGGTGCTTGGAGCAGCCCCCGAAGCTGATGTGGCTCCAGATGAGGCTAAAGTGCAGCGGCGGGCCCGTTCTCTCAAACCGTCAGATGAATTGTCCGATGAAGCGTCAAAGCCACAAGAACCCGCAGCCTTACGGGAACTGTCTGAGGCCCAACGTCAGGCCCTTGATGCAGCGGACGCTGAATGGGAGCAGATTAACGGGGTTTATGAAGTGCATATCCCTGTGACAAAACACGCAGATTTTTTAAAGCAATTGCAATACTGGCCCAATACCTGGCGGGTGACGCCGCTGAGCGTGCAGCAAAAAATGGGCTATAAAAGTTACCGGGTGGATTTTAAAGCCCCGGCAAATAATGGGCGTGAGTAATGGCCACCGCCAGAGCGTCGGCGGCGTCATCGGGTCGGGGAATACTGTCCAGATTGAGTAAGTCTTTCACCATCTCTTGCACTTCGGGTTTTTTGGCCCGACCGTAACCGGTCAGGGTCATTTTGACCTGCAGCGGCGTGTATTCAGCCTGCTCAATGCCATGAATTTGTCCGCTGAGTACAATCACGCCCCGGGCGTGGGCCACGGACATGGCGGTACTGACATTTTTGAAAAAAAACAATTGCTCCACCACCATAATATCCGGTTGTAAGGTGCTTAATAATACCGCCATATCGTCATAAATGGACTGGAGGGTGTCAGGCAGTGGCGTCTTTGGGGGCACTTGCAGCGTGCCATAGGCTTCACTGTGATAAGTCCCATTGTTATGATAGTCAAGCAACCCGTAACCAATAATATGGGTGCCGGGATCAATTCCGAGAATACGCATGGTTTCAATTTAAACACAGGAGTCCTAACTTATGTCAGAAAAGCTATCAGAGATTGAAAAAAAGCTCGCAGAGAGGTCACTGAGTCTGCCCACTCCACCTCAGCCAGTGGCCGCTTACGTGCCTGCCGTTTTGCATAACGGACTGCTGTATATTTCAGGTCAGTTGCCCATGCAAAATGGTCAGCTCACCCAGGTGGGGCAGGTGGGTCAGGATGTGAGTCTCGAACAGGCCCAGGAAGCTGCACAGGTGTGTACCCTGAACGCTTTAAGTATTGCCAAAGACGTGCTGGGGTCGCTGGATAAAATTGAGCGAGTGGTGCGCGTGGGGGGCTTTGTGGCCTCTGCCAACGGTTTCTACGACCAGCCTAAAGTGGTGAACGGTGCTTCGCTGTTTTTGGGTGAGCTCATGGGCAAAAAAGGAGAACACGCCCGTGCTGCGGTGGGCGTGAATGCACTACCGCTGAATGCCGCTGTGGAAGTGGAGTTTATCTTCGCGGTACACGCGGTATAATACCCCTAAAATACACAATTGAGGTGAAATACAATGGAACTGGTAATTATTAACGGCGCGCGGACGCCTTTTGGCAAATTTGGCGGTGGATTAAAAGATGTCTCCTCTGTACAACTGGGGGTGCATGCCTCTGAAGAAGCCATCAAACGTGCCGGGGTCAACAAAGAAGAAATTGACCATGTGGTGTTTGGTAACGTGGTGCAAGCGGGAGCTGACGCCCCTTATCTGGCCCGCCATGTGGGAATCCGCGCTGGACTGCCCATTGCCACTCCGGCGCTGACTGTCAACCGGCTCTGTGGTTCGGGTCTGCAGGCCGTGGTGAACGCGGCTCAGCAAATTTTGCTGGGAGAATCTCGTCTGGTACTCGCCGGAGGCTCAGAAAATATGAGTCAGATTCCCTATGTGTTGCCCAACGCCCGCTGGGGATACCGCATGGGAGATAACAAGGCCGTGGACATGATGACCGCTGCTCTGGTGGACAGCTGTGCACAGGTGGCCATGTCAGACACCGCTGAAAATCTGGCCAAAGAATACGATATTTCCCGCGAAGCACAGGACGAATTTGCCTTCCGCAGCCAGCAGCAAGCAGCAGCGGCCATGGAGTCGGGCCGCCTGGCACAGGAAATTGTGCCCGTGGCTTTGAACGACAAAAAGCAAACGGTGATCTCTCAGGATGAGCACCCCCGGGCCACCACACTGGAAAAACTCTCTAGCTTGCGGGCTTCTTTTAGCAAAAACGGTACCGTGACCGCGGGTAACGCCAGCGGTATTAACGATGGTGCTGCTGCTCTGATTGTTACCACCGCTCAGGCCGCCAAAGAAATGGGCGTGGAACCCATGGTGCGCATTAAGTCCTGGGCCTCTGTGGGCGTGCCTCCTGAAAAAATGGGAATTGGTCCTGCTCCCGCCACTGAAAAAGCCCTGCAGCGGGCCAACCTCAAACTGTCAGACATTGATTTGTTTGAAGTCAATGAGGCTTTTGCGGCTCAATATCTGGCGGTAGAAAAAGCCCTGGGGTTAGATCGTGATAAGGTCAACGTCAACGGCGGCGCCATTGCGCTGGGTCACCCATTAGGTGCTTCAGGTGCCCGAATTTTACTGAGTGTGATGCACGAACTCATTAATCAGCAGAAGCGCTATGGTGTAGCCACCCTTTGTATTGGCGGTGGTCAGGGCATTGCCATGGTCATTGAAAACGCTAAGCTCTAGCACTTATGCCATCTGAAGATCTTTACGCGGTGTTACAGGTTCACCACAGGGCCAGCCCTGAGGTGATCAAAAAGGCATATCACCTTTTAATGCAGCAAAACCACCCCGATCGGGGTGGGGATCTTCAGATGGCTCAACGCATTAATGAGGCCTATGACACGCTGATTGACGCCCAGAAACGACGGCAATATGACCGGCAGATTCTGCAACGACAACAGTTGCAACAGCAGCAGGTGCGTGCGCGACAGCGTCAGGCAGAGAAAAAGGCCAGGGCCGCCGCAGAGGCCGCCCGCTACGCGCCGCCACCCACACTGAAACAGCTGTCAGGAGAGTATCAGACTCCCATGTTGTGGGGTGAACATATTCTGGTGTCGGATCAGCGGGGCAACCGCGTCATTATTCTGGATCGCCGTAAAGAAACCGTCTGGCGGCTGGGTGGCAAATCTCTCCGGCGGGGCGAACTTCAACTGAGCGCACCGCGTTTGGCTCACTTTGCCCCCGATGGTACCCTCTGGATCGCCGACACGGGTGCACGGCGCGTTTTACAGGTGAACCTTAATAAAGAGCTGCTCTGGGAATATCAGGATACAACCCTTTCACCGGGGCAGGCCCAGCAG
>CAYFGW010000076.1:0-18449 GCA_964342365.1 uncultured Candidatus Sericytochromatia bacterium
AGAGTGTTCCGACTGCTATCGTTGGTGTTTCTGCTCTGAGATTCGTTCAGACTTGAAGACTTCAAAGCATTTGGTGAGTCGCCGTGGCACGATAAGGCCGTCGAAGCAACCAAACAAAAAAATACGGGTTTGGAAAAGCGTTGAGATGACATTAGGGTAATCCAGACTGTGTTTGAATATATTTATACTATCATCAAATCTTAAAATTATATAATTCGTCTACGAGTAGAATTTCCTTTTGATTCCAATGGGTAAAGGTTTTTAGCCATTTTTTACAACTGAATAAAGAGTGAGAATAGTCAGGTGGTAAAAAGGCGTAAGCCTTCTTTTTTTCATCCTTCACCAGGAAAAGCAAACAAAGATAAGAGGATATTTGTTCCAACGGATTTTTCACATATATTTCATGGAAGGCATATATTGCCATATCTATTTCTGAAAGAGCAAAGAAGCATCTGGCTCTCATTATGAGTAGAGAAATATGCACCTCTGGCTTGAGCACCCGTTCAGACTGAAGAATATCTTCTATAGTGGATAAACAAGCTCTAAATTTTGCATTGCAAAACAAAGCGTAACAAAACAATAACCATTTCTCTGTTGATTCGGACGCTTCTTTGACAAGCTTAGTTGCATACTTCAAATATCTTCGGTTGTCGTTCCCAATTTTTAACCCTGTAGTGACAAGATCTTTCATTAAATTGAGATAGAAAATATCATTCGTGTCGTAAGAAGAACGCTTAAATAAGGACAAGCATTTTTCTAGTTCAACTAAAGCCTGATGCTCCTGATTCAAATCCAGATAGGCGTTGCAGAGATGTTTTTGCAAAACAACTCTTTCATCAACAGACAATTTTAACTGGAGTTCCTTTACTATTAAAGACAAGTAGTATTCAGCCTTTTTCGGGGATACAGAATCAGAAACTATGTGTTCGTAACAGATATTGGAGCAGTGCCACTGCTTAGGAATATGGCCATCATACCTGAGAGATTCATGTATAGCTCCCTTAAAAGACATACCTGATAAATTAGGGAAGAGTGCACGGGTAAACAAAGGTTGTCTGCCTCTTGCTACAGCCAGAAAGTTGAATACCTGAGGAATATCATGGGGAACCGTACGTACCAACTCTAAAAGAGATGCCACAGAGGATTTTACTAGCCGTTCGTCAGCATCAATAACAAGAACCCATTCTCCTGTGGCATGGCTCAGAGAATAATTTCTCGCTGCTGAAAAGTCATCTTTCCACGGATAAAAATAAATATTAGGGGTGAATTTTTTGGCGACATCTACAGTGCTGTCTGTAGACCCGGTATCTACAATGATAATTTCATCAGATATACTGACAATGCTTTCCAAACATCCTGCTAGCAATTTACTTTCATTTTTTACAATCATAGAAACGCTAATTCTGGGTTTCATAAAATCGAAAAAATGCTTGAAACCAAACATAAAAGGGTCATTATTTTGTCAAAACAAGTCATTATTTCTATCCTATCATGCACCAGCCTATTTCTTTATTCTTGTCTTCCACAAACGAAAACACCAACGTTGGTCACTCCGCAACCTACACAACAGAATTTGAATGAGGAGGGAGAGAATACTACTCCTTCTACCGAAAGCAAACCTATTCCTATCACTCTATTGCCCGAAGCTAGCCCTACAACGCCCTCCCCCTCCGGTACAGAAACCCCTGAGCCTAATCTGAATGATGAGAGACAAAAAGAGATTATGTCGCTAACACCAAGTGTTAACGAAGTTTTCTTTAACCAAATTGGAGAGCAAATTGAAATTCAAGTACGCGCACTAAACACAGATGGAGTATCTGTAGACGTAGACCAGCTGGGATTAGTATGGAGTACTGATCGTGAAGATCTTTTATCAGTAAGTCAAAGCGGCACGATTATAAGCAAAAAGCGAGAAGGAACGGGGTTTGTTTTTATAGAATTACCTAGAACCGATTTGAGAGTATCTATACCTGTCATTCTCAGATCTTCTAGTACGGGCGGCTCTTCATCTTCAGCTAGTGGTGGTACAACTAACCCAACACAACCTTCTCCAGCCCCAGATATTGATGTGAACCATTGTTCAGAAAACGCAAGCTGTATTTTAGAAGTCTTTGCTGGCACAGGTTCCCCCGGAGACTCAGGAGAGTTTGGAACCCCTTCAAATGCTGAATTTAACAGCCCTCATGGAATACACATAGATGAGATAAGTGATGACATATATATAGCTGATTCCTTCAATCACAAAATAAGAGAAATATTGAACGGCAGCAGTATTTCAACAATTGCCGGCAGTGGAGTAAATGGATTTAATCTGGAAACTGGAACCCCCACCAATGTTCTACTAAATTTCCCTAATAGTGTTACCAGAGGCGGAACAGAAAACGCTATTTATTTTTCAGACAAAGCAAATAATCGAATTCGGAAACTGGATGTTTCAAATAATCTGATTGAAACTATTGGTGGTGGTGGGGATTTAGTTGAAAACGATATTTCGGCAACATCAGCTCGTTTATCCTTTCCTCTGGGTTTGAAAACAAAGGGTGATGAACTGTATTTTTGTGACTCGCTCAATCATCAAGTACGTAAAATAGACCTAAATACTGGAATGATAGCTAATGTAGCAGGTAACTTTAGTTTTGGAGATAGTGGAGACGGCGGTGCAGCATCAGCAGCGCGTTTGGACACACCTCACGACATCGTTTTTGACGCTGAAGAAAACAACCTCTATATAGCCGATACATTCAATCACAAAATAAGAAAAGTGGATCTCGCAACTGGGAATATAAGTACTGTTGCAGGAAACGGAACAGCTGGATATTCAGGCGACAATGGCCCGGCAATACAAGCTCAATTAAATAATCCAACAGGTATAGATATAAATAGTGAAGGTCACCTATTCATAGCAGACAGTGAAAATAAAGTCATACGAAGGATCGATCTTGTAAGCGGAGAAATAACGACTATTGCAGGAGGTGGAGACAGTTCTAGCAATTTAGCTATAAACTCTAGCTTCGGTTTGCCTTTTGCGCTTGCAATAGATTTCAAAGACGATATATATGTGGTAGATACAATAGACAACCAGATAAAAGTTATTAGGTAAAAGGCTTTGCCACACCGTCCAAAGTAAAATGATGAAATAACCTTCAATAATATTGGTTATTGGAAAAATTGCACGTTCAAAAAACACACTATAAGCCCATTAAATACCGAAAGGTCTACAAGACTCAGAAATCTTGAGTAGACTACATAGACCTGCATTACTGAAGTTGGAGACTTTCGATTGAAGCACAAAGCCCCCCATCAAAGTGAAAAAAGCCGCCGCTGTGTGTGGGTATCTAACGGTCACGGTGAAGACCAGATTGCCTGCACGCTGATTCGTCACTGGCGCAAGGTGTCTCCGCAGGATCAGCACAGTGCGCTGGCCCTGGTGGGTGAGGGCAAAGCGTACCAGGCACTGAATGTGCCCCTGCGTAGCGATGTATTTACCCCACCTTCACAGGGATTTGCCTATTTACACCCCCTGCGCCTGCTGGAAGATCTAAAAGCCGGGGTACTGCCTCACCTTTATCGGCAGTGGCAGGCCTTAAAAAACACGGAAGGGGATCTCTTTATTGCGGTGGGGGATATTGTCCCACTCACCCTGCTGTGCTCTACCGGAAAAGCTGACCGTACCGCCTTTGTGGCCTGTGCCCTGAGTGATTATTACACTCACGGGAAGTCGTGCTTTGACCCCGTACAAGTCCACCTGCTCAAAAAAAACCAAATCCCCACTTTTGCCCGCGATGCGCTGACGGCCCGTAACCTTCGCAAACGAGGCGTCAAAGCGTATGCTCCCGGTAACCCCATGAGAGACGCGGTGGAGGTGCCTCACAGCTCTAAAGCCGACCTTCAATCAGGAGCCACTTTTCAGGTATTGCTTTTGCCGGGCAGCCATGAAGATGCACAGCTCAATATGGCGTATTTTTCTACCCTCATTGAACCCTTACTTCGCGCAGCGTCCTCACCTCTTCCCCTGGACTTTATCTGTCTGGTGCCGGGTGCCCTGATACCCATTTTAAAAAAGGTGGCCCACTTCCCGGTGCGGTTTTGGCCTGCGGAGCGCTTTGGCGAAGCCCTTAATGTATGTCAGGTGGCCGTGGGTTTAGCGGGCACTGCCAATGAGCAATGCGTGGCCCACGGCGTTCCGGTGATTGCTTTTCCGGGGCCTGCGGGGGTTCAGCAATACACCTACGCCTTCGGTGAAGCCCAGCAGCGCCTGCTGGGGCCTGCCCTTCGCTTTTATACCACCATGACTTCTGAAATTCTGGGCTGGCAACTCCAGCATATGCAGCAGCACGCATCCATGTATGTGGCCCTGACCCGTCAGGTGGCAGACGAACGTTTCGGCAAAAAAGGGGCGGATCGACGCCTGGTGGAGCAATTACAGCAGGTTTTGAAAAACACTTGAATTTACTATAGTGTAAATTTTTGAGGTTTTTTTACACAAATTCACCCCAAAAACGGAACTCTCCGCGCGGATCTGCGTCCATCTATATATAGGCGTTAATAAAAGCGTTACAAAATGCTTTACGTCGTATTTCCACACATTTTAGAAGAAAGGATGAAGTTCGGGTCATGATTATCGAATTTGCGCTTTTAATTGGCTTGTTACTGGTGTTTTATGGTCCGGCTTTTAATCCGTAACGTAATTTTAGCTGCTGTAACTTAAGCTGAGCCTCGGCCAGGGTTTCTGATTCCTGTACCGACTGATTCAAAAACTCACGAATGGCGTCCATGGCCTGAATGGCCTGATCCACCTGTTTTGAACTGCCCCGGGTGTACGCCCCGATTTGAATCAGATCTTCAGCATCCTGATACACCGACAGCATTTCCCGTAACCAGCCGCTTGCCGCCTGTTGTTCAGCATTTTGTAAATCGCTGGCCAGGCGGCTAATGCTTTGCAGCACGTCAATAGCGGGGTAATGGTGCCGCTCCGCCAGTTTGCGGGAGAGCACAATGTGACCATCCAGAATCCCTCTCACCGTATCGGCCACCGGTTCGTTGGTGTCGTCACCTTCCACCAGTACCGTATATAGCCCCGTAATGGAGCCCTGTTGAGCGGTGCCGGAACGCTCCAATAGCCGGGGCAGTAGCGCGTACATAGAAGGCGGATACCCCCGGGTGGCGGGAGGTTCTCCAATGGCCAGACCAATTTCCCGCTGGGCCATGGCAAAGCGGGTCAACGAATCCACCATCAGGAGTACGTCCTGTCCCTGATCGCGAAAATATTCCGCAATGGCGGTGGCCGCATAAGCCCCCTTTAAACGCAGCAGAGCCGGTTGATCCGAAGTCACGCTCACAATCACGGAGCGGGCCAGCCCCTCAGGCCCCAGATCCCGTTCAATAAACTCCCGCACTTCCCGGCCCCGTTCCCCGATCAACCCGATTACGTTCACCGCCGCCCGGGTGTTGCGAGCAGTCATGCCCAGGAGCGTACTTTTTCCCACGCCGGAACCCGCAAAAATGCCCATACGCTGCCCCTTGCCACAGGTGAGCACGCTATCAATGGCTCTCACCCCCAGAGAGAGGGGCGTTTGAATCCGCGTCCTTGACAGCGGCGAGGGCGGGTCCTGATCCAGCGGGTACATGTGAGAGGTAACGGGAGCGGCCTGATGATCCAGAGGCACACCGTAAGGGTCAATCACCCGTCCCAGTAGCTCAGGGCCCACGGGCACCATCTGGGGTCTGCCGCTGGCCAGCACGGGCGTGCCTGCGCGAATGCCCGTCATATCGTCGATGGGCATGAGCAAAATCACGTGCTGACGAAAGCCCACCACCTCTGCTCTCACCTTACGGCCTTCGCAGAGCAAATAGCACATTTCCCCCATTTGCACCGCGGGCCCCCGGGCTTCGATCACGCGCCCGATCACCTGCAGCACTTCTCCCTGATGGCTCATGGGGTTGATTTGCTTTAAAAGTTTAAAGTAAGGTTCAAGCACAGCTTTCCACGCGCCAGCCGGTTTCTCTGGCCCAACTCTCTGCGTGCAAGTACAACAGATCCATGACTGGATCTTTAATATGATAGTAATTGTCCACGTTGTCAGGAAACCACTCCGCCAGACGCTGTTTGAGCAGGGCGTAAATGTCCCGCTGCTGCGGGTTATGGCGCAAAAAGTCTCTGAATAACAGCGCATAACGCTGGTTCAAGCGCCCCTGTACGCGCACGTGAATATGATGTCGCAAATCCGCCGTTTTCAAAAAGCGTTTTTTCAGCTCTTCGCTGTGCTCAGGCACCCCAATCAGCTCATCACGGGTGTGAGAACGCAGTATAAAACCAGGGGCGGCAGCGATACGCTCCCACAGTTCCGGTTGTTCAAGACTGCTCACCGTCACCTGCACATCAATAATATCTTTGGCGGGCAAATCCGGCACCGACGTGGAACCAATATGGTCAATGCGCAAGGCTGCGGAGCCAAACAGCACCTGTAACTCTTCTTTTAAGGCTTCAAAGCGGGCGCTCCACTGCGGCTGATAGGGGACAATCTGAATCTGCATACACATACCCCTTAGTTTAACAAAGATACGTTTTGCCGTATGCTGTAGCAGGAGATAAAACGATGTCACCCCCCGAAAAAACATCCCCTAAAAAGCCTTCTGTGTTTGGCTTGCTCAAAAATTACCGCCCCATGATTCTGGGACTGGTGGTACTCAGCCTGCTCAGTAACGGGCTGGGACTGATGATCCCCCAATTTATTCAGCAGGGCATTGACGATTACAGTAAAAATCAGCTGGTGCTGGAAGCGCTCATCTGGCCGTTTCTCATCGTGGTGGGCTGCGTTTTTGTGCTCACCGCCCTGCAGAGCGTTTTACAAACCCTGGCTTCTGAGAAAGTAGCCCGGGATCTCCGACAACAGCTGGCGGCAAAAATTTCCCATCAGGACTACCCCACCCTACAGCAACTCACACCCGCCAAATTGCTCACCTATCTCACCTCAGATATTGAAGCCATCAAAACCTTTGTGTCTCAGGCCATTGTGGCCCTGTCTTCTTCGTTACTGTTGGTCATTGGAGCCAGCGGCCTGCTGCTGTGGACCCACTGGCCCCTGGCTCTGGCGGTGCTCTGTATTTTGCCCCTAATTGCCTTTGCTTTTGGCTTTGTGTTTTCGCGGGTACGCACCCTGTTCAAAAAGTCGCAGGGCGTGCTGGACAGCATCAACAAAATGATCACCGAAAGCATTCTGGGCGCCGCGCTGGTGCGAGTGTTAAATACGGGACATCTGGAACTGGACAAATTTCAGGATCCCAATGAAAAATCTCGCCAGATTGGCCTTCGCATTCTGGGCCTGTTTGCGGGCCTGGTTCCCACCATTACGCTGGTGTCGGGACTGGGCACCTTAATTGTCGTCACACTGGGAGGCTATTTTGTCATGGGAGAACGCATGACGCTGGGGGAGCTGACGGCCTTTAACGTCTACGTGGGCCTGCTTATTTTCCCCATTCTGGTGATGGGTTTTACCAGCAATTTAATTGCCCGCGCCTCGGCGTCTTATCAGCGTATTTATAACGTCTTATCCTTAGAGAGTGCTCCCTCTGCTCCGGCCACGGGTCTTATTCTCAAAGGCCATTTACAGCTCAAAAACATTGCGCTCTGTCTGGCAGATAAACCCGTTCTCAAAGCCGTTGATCTGGAGGTGCAACCGGGTCAGCGGCTCGGCATTCTGGGCCCCACCGGTGCCGGAAAAAGCCTGCTGCTTCAGGTAGCCACGGGCCTGTTGCCCGCGGATAGCGGCGAGATCTTATACGATCATCAACCCCTCAAAGACATTTCCAGAGCCGATCTTTACCCTCAGATTGGCATTGTTTTCCAGGAAAGCGTTTTGTTTAATCTCAGTTTGCGGGAAAACATTGCTTTTCATGAGAAAGTCAGTGAAGCCGATCTGGAAAAAGCCATTGAAACGGCGGCCCTGAAAGATTTTATTGCTCAGTTACCCGAAGGTTTAAACACCCTGGTATCAGAACGGGGCCTGAGTCTTTCAGGGGGCCAAAAACAGCGCATTATGCTGGCCCGGGCACTGGCCCTGAATCCCCGTTTGCTTTTTTTAGATGATTTTACAGCACGGGTAGATATTGCCACGGAGCGATACATTGTGCAGCAGCTGCGGCAGAACTATCCTGACATCACCGTGGTTTCCGTTACCCAGAAAGTCAACAGCGTGATTGATTACGACCAGATTGTCTTTCTGGCAGAAGGACAGGTACTCTACACGGGCACCCATGAAGAACTCCTGAACCGTGCGCCAGAATACGCTCAGCTGGCCCGTGCCCAGCGCAGCACCGAAAACTACCGTGAGAACATGCCCCATGTCTGATTACGCTCTGAATACCGAAGATACCCTGCAACCCACGTCACCGGATCGCCAAACCCTCGGTGAATTATGGATGTTAATTGCCGGAGAGAAGCGAGCCCTTTCTCTGGCCGTGGTAGCGCTTTTATTCAACACCGCCAGCGGTCTTCTGGCTCCTGTGCTTGTGGCCCATATGATTGATGAGTCGATTGTGCAAAAGAACCTACCCGAACTTCTGCAATACGCCGGACTGCTGCTGGGCATTTATGCGGTGGGGTTTGTGGCCAATTACCAGCAGGTGATTCAAATGGGTACTGTGGGACAGAACGTGCTGTTTGATCTCAGAAACCGCGTGTTTAATCAGCTGCAAAGTCTGCCCCTGGCCTTTTTTCAGGCCAATAAAACCGGCGATTTGATTTCTCGCATCAATAACGACACCACCAATTTAAGCGGATTTTTCTCCGAGACGCTCGTGCGACTGCTGGGTAGCTTTGTGCTCATGGGTGGCTCGGCGCTATTTATGCTCTTTTTGCACTGGGAACTGGGGCTGGTAGCTTTAGCACCCGCTCTGGTCCTCTGGTTGTTCACGGCTCTACTCTCTCCCTGGGTGCGTCGCCAGAACGCCCGCAATCTGGTGCAAACCGGAGCCTTAAGCGCGCAAATTCAGGAAAGCCTGGAAAATTTTAAGGTCATTGTGGCCTTTGAACGGCGCGACTATTTCCGCCAGCGTTTTGAAGAGGCCAACGGACGCAATTATGAGGCGGCACGACGGGCGGGCATTGCCAATCAGGTGTTTGCTCCCATTTATGGCCTGATGTCTCAACTGGCACAGCTGGGCGTACTGGCCTACGGCATTTATTTGATGACCCAGCAACAGCTCACCGTGGGACTGCTGGTGGCTTATTTTACCTACGTCAGTCGGTTTTACGACCCGCTGCGACAGGTGGCCCTGATGTGGTCATCTTTTCAACTGTCCATGGCCAGCTGGGAACGGATCCGCGAGCTGTTGCATCTCCGTAGCGATCTGCCCCTGCTCAGCGAGTCTGACTGTCAGCAGGGGAATACAAACACCGTCATGTGCTTTGAAGGCGTGGACTTTGCCTATGCACAAATTAATACATCACAGAGCCATAAGGTGCTTGAAGACGTGAGCTTTTGCCTTGAAAAGGGCAAGACCTACGCTTTTGTGGGCCCCACGGGCGGGGGAAAATCTACCACCGCCAATCTCATGACCCGCTTGTACGACCCAACTCGAGGGCGCGTGCTGTTTCAGGGCAAGGACATGCGCTGTGTATCAGCACAAGAGCGGGCACAGCGCATTGGCTTTATTCTTCAGGAGCCCTTTTTGTTCTCAGGCAGCTTGCGAGATAATTTGAGCTACGGAAAACCCGCAGACTACCCGCTGGAATCTGCACTCGAAAAGATGGAGCTCAGCCCACTGCTTGCGGGATTTGACCAGGGATTGGATACATCTGTAGAGAATCTGAGTCTGGGTCAAAAGCAGCTCATCGCCTTTATGCGCACCGTCATACAGTCCCCGGATCTGCTGATTCTGGACGAGGCTACCGCCAATATTGACACAGCCACCGAAAGCCTCCTGGAACAGGTGCTCGCTGCCCTGCCTGCTGACACCACGCGAGTGGTCATTGCCCATCGCCTGAACACCATCGAAAACGCGGACAGCATTTTCTTTGTAAATGGTGGTAAGATTCAACAAGCAGGCGATTTTGAGGCAGCCATGAATTTGCTGTTAACCCAATCGCGCACCAGTTGAATTGGAGAGACCCATGTTAAAAAAAGCATTGGCCCTACTACTTATTGTGCCCACTTTGCATCTCACGGTGCCCTCCCCGGCCAGAGCCGATAATTACACCTATCGCGATACCACGGACGTGAAAATTAGCGAGACCGCAGATCGCGATCTGGGCATTTATCTGGCATCGCTGGTGTCTTTTCGTCGTGCCATTGATCAGGCGGTACCCCTCATTGCCGGGCAGCCCTTTGTGAAAAAAGCCAATTTGTCCCCTTCTGAGATTCGCCGTCTGGCCTATATGCTCATCAATAACCAGCTCAGCTATACCTCAAAAACGAAGAGTAGCGCGCTGGCAGTCACCCATAAAACAAAATTGGAATATGAGTCGCTCAAGTTTCCTGCATCCATGGGCAAAGTCTACCAGTATGACTCCGGTGACTGGATTCGAATGAAGTACCGCATTGCCTATGAGCAAAAAGTAGAAAATGCGCTCAGGGCCTATTTGGAAGCGATTCAAGCGTCTGATGATCCCGCCTATCGCAAACTCTTGAGAGACACAAAAGGAGCGGATTTACTCAAAAAGTACCGCGCCAAACAATTCAACGAACGGGCGGTAGAATTAGCAGAAAACAAACGTTATAAGGAAGCCGTTGAAGCCCTGGATCAGGCCATGGCCTGGGCTCCTGAATACCCCGTTTACGGCATCCACAAGGCTTTTTTAAGCTGGCAAGCAGCGGGTAACAGCGAGGATTTAACGCCCGAAGGAGCCGATGCCGCTTTAAAAGTGTTTTCTGAGTTAATCAAACGCCACCCCAACGAAAGCGATCTCTATGCCTTAAGAGCGGTAGCGTACATGTATCAAAACACCATACCCGAAGCGGGCCTTGAAGATACTGTTAAAGCAGTAGAACTGGATAAAAACAACGCACTGGCTTACTTACTCATGAGTCTGCTGGCCGGAGAAACCAATCAGACGGCTGTGGCGAGGCAAGCGTTAAAGCGCGCCTGCGCACTGGGGGTCAAAAATGCCTGTAATCAGCAAATTCGCGCCACGCCCAATCTGCCCGACAATCCTTCTTGAATCCTGACTATAAGGTTCAGGGGTAAAGAGAACTTCCGCAAATTTTGCCGTCGGCGTTGTAAATCACCACATGACTGGGACGATTTTCTTGAGCCAGTTCAATAATTTTTTTGCGAGCTTCTTTTGGCCCGGAAAAACTGGCCAGAGGCGTGTTTTTTGAGGGCTGTCGAATTTCCCACATTTTGTCTTTACGAATCAGATGAAACACGTGGTACTTACTACTCACAGGTGCAGAGGCAGAGTAGTCTGAATGTATGTGTTCCATGCTGTTTCCTTTCGTAAAAATGTCGGGTTGACATAACGCCTTTCTGGACGCCCTTCTACTCTTATATTAAAAGATCTTTAAGCAAAAGCAAATAGATTGAACTCCAGCTTTTATTTGATTTTTATAACAGAACACTTTGTAACAAAAAGAAATCAAATAATCAAATACAACCCAAAACAAACATTCAAACCCGTCGCCCACAACAGGTTAAGTTTAAGGCTATGAGAGAAGTTAGCGTATTGCGGAGACTGCCAGACTTTTTTCATCCAGTAACATAAGTAACAAAAAGCAGGGAGCATACTTCCTACAAAAACAAGTGCCCGTTGTATCGGTTCCAGTCCCCAGATCAACACCGTACTCAGGAGCATACCTACCCCCGAAAAAACAAAGGTTCCCCGGTATCCCAGCAAACGGCTGAGGGTCATATCTCCCCGTTTTGCGTCTTCTTTGTGCTGAAACACCTGACTGAGTGGGTAAGCACTCCCCACCAGCGCGCTGCATAACAGTGCTTTGCCCAGCACCACAGTATTAAACGCATCTCCTCCAAGTCCGTACACCACACTCAAAAACGTAAAGGCTCCCTGCAAACTACATACCATCAAAAAGCTCAGCACGGGATATTGCTTCAAACGGGGCCAGGGGGCACTATAAAGCCGCGACATCAGAATCATAAAGGCCACCGCGCCCGCAAATCCTGGCCGAACCCCAAAAAAGCTGATACCCACCGCGCAGACATCCATCAGCCAGGTCATAGGGCCCAGCACAGGGGGCGGTGGCGGGGGGGCTACAATGCCTCCCACAGACTCAGTGTCCTGATCAATCAGACTATTGTAAGCATTACTCGAAGGGTACACCAGCACGTGCAGCACAAAAAAAATGACCCACGGGGTTTGCGGGTTAGCAACATGAGCCAGCGCCAGTAAATAAATAGGCAGCAAAAATAAGGAAAAGGGAAAACGCAGTAAAATTAAAACGGATTTTATTGCGGTCATATCAAACGATGTAGTCATGCTAAATTAGAGCTTATGGCATATTTTATGGAATGTCCACACTGTGACACATTAATGCCCCGTGCGCAAACCTGTTGCCCCAGCTGTGGATTGAGCTTTGAAGAATCCCTGCGGCGCAGCGATAAGCCCGTTAACGAGCAGCCACCACGGGCCCTTTACTTCAACCCGGAAGCCCCTCTGAGAGACGATCAAAAATTTTATATCGGGCTGAGTTTTTGCGCAGCTTTCATCACGCTGGGCTTTGGACGCTGGCTTCCAGGTATCCTGCTGCTGGCGCTGGGTTCTTTTTTAACCCCCGCGATACAAGGACGCCTGAAACTCTCTCAGCGACAGTATGTTCTGTGCCTGCTAGCAGCCGGTGTCGTGATTTTAATCAGTTTCTGGCAATAAAAAGAGCGCGGTGGTTTGTTCTACCAGAGCCTGTATATGCGCAAACATTTCTGGATGTTCCGCGGCCAGTGCGCTGGCCTGCCGCTCCAGATCCACCGCTGAGGGCGTAATTTGCTCCAGCATCTCAGGAGTAAAGCCCTTGCCTTTTTTGAGCACCGGCAAAAGCAAATACTGAATACAAAAATCCAGACGAGTGGAGTGTTCCAATGTGGCCCATTTTTCCACAGGCTGCTTGGCCATGGCCCGGAAGGACTTTAATAAAGGATGGCGAGGTTCACGTAAATTTCTCATGGGTCCATTATACTGATTTTATGCGTTACTTTCGTCTGTGTCACTGTCTTTTGTGGGCGGTCCTTCTGTTTTCCCTTTCGGGCTGCTACCGCATTACCCTGCAAAGTGCCCGGGATAAACCCATGATGTTGAGTAGTCAGCATATGCTGCAACCTGAGCAATATAAGGTAGTGCGCCATTTTTACCACAGTGAGTCCCTGCATTTTGTCTTTGGTGTTCCGCTGGGTACTGACAGCGATCGACTGCTCAGTCAGGTCCTTGACCGAGAACTTAAGCCCCATCAGTACGTCATCAATCTGCGATTGCGACGTCATGTGTTACCCGTTTCTCAAATTAATGCTTTGCTCACCCTGGGCATTTACTTACGCACAGAAGTGATTATTGAAGGAGATATTCTTGAAGCCCGTTAAATATCTGTGGATGCTCATCGTCCCATTGCATATATTGAGCAGCTGTTACCAGCTGGATATCCGATATAGCCAGGCCAAATACCCGGTGGCTTTTGGTCAGTATCTGGCCGGCTATGATATTGTGGCGCGCAAAGGCCGGTTTCAAAAACGCTTCTGGGTCTACCATGCCGCCGACCTCGGACAGCTGCCCATCGGAAGCCGAGAAGGGCTGGCACATACCGAAATCTGGCAACACACCTTCGAAAGCGTTTTGTCACCGGGTGAAGGAATTCAATATTTAAAAATCCAGCAATCCCAGACTCCTTTGACCGTGCTTACCCGTCTTACCACTCTGGGACTCGTCAGTCCTACAGAAGTGGAAATTGAAGGTCAGATTGTGACCGTGATCCCCAGTTTGAAAAAGTCTTTTAAAAAATAAAGGGCTTTAAAAACAAGTGCTGACGGGCATCTGGATCTTGATCACAAAATTTTTGTGAGATCAATAATAGATGATCCCGTAGTGGATCCGGTATACCTGAAGGTGCAAATTATCAAATGAATTTTTAAACACTGTGTTTTTAAAACTGAAGCCTTCGGGGCTTCTTTTTTTTGCAAAGATCACGAAATATCGGTTATGATAACAGAAGCAACAAAGGAATGTTGCACGGGTTTATCATGGAGGACCTTATGACAGACAATGGCTTTGCTATTTCTGCCAGTCGCACGTCGAATGCAGAAGAAATTCTTCGTCAACAATTATTTCAGCCCCGGGTGAACGCAGCAGACGCGGCCCCTACCCAGAGCGTGGAAGCCTTGCCCGCGACCGAAGCAGCAGAAGAAAACCCTCAGCAGGCGCTCAACGATGCTGAAAAAGAAGCGCTCAAAGAAGCAATTCAACAAATTGATCAACTGGTAAAACCCCTTTCCGTGGGTCTGAACGTGCAGCGGATTGAATCCATTAATCGCATGTACGTAAAGCTCTATGACCGGGATACCGGTGAAACCCTCAGAGAAATTCCCCCGCGCAAGATTTTAGAAATGAAAGAAAATATTCGCGCGTTTCAGGGACTTCTTTTTGACAAATTCAGCTAAAAGCACCGCATGTTTTGCGGGACTGGGTCTCGCTGCAGTCGGTGTGATAACCTATTTTCTCTGGCATCGTTATGCTGCCAACGTGAGGACGCAGCATGAGGAAACTCACGCCATTCCCGCGCCCTTTTCTGAACATACGGCCCACCATCTAGAACGTCAGTATAGCCACGAAGGGGTGGGCCCCTACTTTTACAGATCCTATAGCGCCACTATAAAAAACGCCCAACAATCTCCAGCGGCGCTCATGGAGCATATCAAAAATAACCTGAACGACTACGCTCCTTCAGAACTGGCGGTATTTGAGAAGATCGGGGGCAGTAAAGATTTTAATACGGGGGATCTGTACGACATTCACATTGCCGGCCCCTGGAACGGTCCCGTACTTGTGCTGGAAAACGGCGCCACAGAATTTGTGCTGGCCACCCGCAAAGGGCATCTGGAAGCGGGCGAAATTCGCTTTTCACTGGCAACAGTGCCCGCCATGGACCCAACACCTGAACGCCTTTGCTTTAAAATCGAGTCCTGGAGCCGTTCAAAGGACAGCGCCGTGGATCTGGCCTATGATAAGTTAAAAGTAGCCCAGATTGCCCAGACTTCCATGTGGATCGTGTTTTGTCGCAATGTGGTGCAGTATTCCGGTGGAGAACTTATCGAAGAAATCAACGTACATACTCAAAAAACCACTGAAAACGCCTCCCCTTATCTATGATTCCAGAACGCTACCAGTCCCGCCTATCGCAGTTTGTAGATGCAGAACCCAATTTTGCGCGACCGGAGACGCTGGAATTGCTCACAGAAGTTTTCAGTTCTCCCATCGAGAGCCAACACGCCGAACATTCCGGCTGGAGAATCGATCGTTACAAGCACGAATTACTGGCCGAAGCACCCGGGGCCCCCGTTGCAGGAGGCCCTTTTGAAGTGGCCTGCCAGATTTTAGAGCGCTATGAATTTCCCGATCCGGGGATTCTAACCGGGATGTATTTGCCTGAAGACCCTCTGGAACAGCGGGTGATGTTACTGAAAGCCCGCTTTCTGGTTTTCACCTTCTGGATGGGTGTGCGCATCGGGCAAATTATCAACGAAACCAGAAACATTCAGGGCGAAAAAATTCGGGTATGGGGCTATAGCTATTACACCCTGCAGGGGCATTTTGAGATGGGAGAAATGACCTTTGAAATCTGGAAGTATCTGAGTACCGGTAAGGTGGAGTTCCAGATTCACGCTTTTTCAAAAACGGGCAAAATCAAAAACTGGTTTTACCGTCTGGGCTTTTTCTTTTTTGGCCGCTGGGTGCAGGTGCGCTTTGCCAAACGGGCCCTCAGGCGCATGGCCCAACTGGTAGAAGAGCGTGTAACAACACCTAAGATGGCATCAGCCCCGTAAAGGCCCCTGGCCGGGCTCTGAAAGCCTCTAACAGCTCACGATGCCCTGCTCCCTCTGGCAACACCACAAAATAGGTATAAGCTTGCCTGTTGCGCTTCACCCCAAAAACAAAAGAATCTCCCTTTGAAAGAGCACTTTCAAAATCTGCTTGCACATTTTCCGGCAGCCAAAAACGGTCTTTTATTAATTGCTTTACACTTTCAGGACGGGCCAGAACAATACCACTCAACGCGGAGTAACGTTCAAAGAAGCCCTTTGCCTGAAGAGGATCACTGCTACTGCGGGCATTTCCGGCGCGAATCATCCCCTGAAATTCCCGCAGCACCGGGGTCAGCCCGTCCAATGTGAGAGCGCCGAGCGTGCGCAACAAAATTTCAGGACGCGTCAGGCTTTCTTTACCCAATGTGTCTTGCGCAATACGCAAATAGTCTCTCAAAAAAGCCTCAGAAGACAGCGTTTCATTTTGCCGTAAGGCGGATTTGATACGGGTTTGTAAAGCCAGTGCTACACTGTTGATCCACGGGTCGTTATATAGGGCCAACGGGCGGGAAATATAGCGGGCATAAGATTCAGGGCTACGCAAGAGCTGATTCACTTCCCCGTTACCAATGGCCGTTGCCATGACTTCGTTGAGCAAATGGTGAGCACCAATGGCCTCGGGGGTTTGCTGTTCCACGAAAAAATTTATCAATCTTATAGCTGACGCCTCAGGCTGACGGCGGTACAGGTAATGACTCCATTCATGCACCACCACATCCAGATTGCTCAGAGCTTCACGGTCAGGGCGTACTTCAATCACGCTCTGGGCCTCGATTTGCTCTCCATTAAGCGTATTACTCCCCGCCACGGGACGAGACATAAAATGAAAGCCCAGCACGCTCTGAGCGTTGAGATCCGCTTCATAAAATTGCCCCGCCTGCGTCAGTAAACGGGAAAGTTCTTCTGTGGACAGCACCTTAGAAAAAGCGTTGCGAGCTGCTGCTGCGGTGGACAGCCCCTCTCGTTCCCACCAGGAGCTGAGTTTTGTTTCCAGATTTTCCATGCGTTGTGTCAGAGCTTCTGCGTCCGTGGGCAGTAACACCAACTCCATTTGTGTATAAAAGTCTCTTTTTGCGCTGGATTTCAGGGCCGCCTGACGTATTTTATCCCAGAGACTAATCCCCTCAAAGCGAAATGGGAGCCCGGTATTGGCCGGGGGCTCATTGATCTGAAACTGACGGGCATATTTGGCTTTTAATTGGGCCAGATAGTTCTGATAATCAGCCACATCAACGCCCGCCGTTTGCCAGAGCTGCCGAAAACTCTCTCTGGAACAATGGGGGTTATGGGTCAGACAGTCCCACTGGTAAAACATTTGCGGCCAGAGGTTGGCGTTTAAACGCGCGCTGGCCCCGGCCACCTCAGCGTGTACAGTGGGAACAAGAGGCTGGCTTTGCACCGGCGTGGGTTGGCAGCTCACCATCGTACAAAGCAATAGCCCAAAAGCACTGCGGCGTAAAAAAGAAGACTCGTGCATCTCTTAACCTCAATTTTATTTGAAGATAAACTATTTTCAGTAGCGCTCAGGTAGCGTATACTGAACAGTGGAGCATAGAGTAGTTTACTACGCATGCTCAATTTTAGTTAAATGAAAGGGAAATCATGAGTCGATATCGTGGACCCAAAGAACGCATTTCCCGTGCCCTCGGACTGAACCTGTTTCTCAAAGGCAAGCGCTACGAAGCTGGCAAAAGCGCCTTTCACAGAGGCCGTAACTTCCGTCCCGGTCAACACGGCAAGGCCCGTCACAAAGTATCTGAGTACGGCCTGCGTTTAAAAGAAAAACAAAAGCTCCGTTATATGTACGGTTTAGGCGAAAAGCAATTCCGTCGTTATTACGATGTGGCTGCAGCTAGCTTAGGCGTAACCACCGACGAACGCTTCTTACAACTCTTAGAAACCCGTTTAGACAACGTGGTATACCGTCTGAAATTTGCCACTACCCGTGCGCAAGCTCGTCAGCTCGTTTCTCACGGTCATATTCTGATCAACGGTAAGAAAGTAGACATTCCTTCTTATCGCGTACGTCCTGGTGACAAACTTGAAATTCGCGAAAAAAGCAAAAAGTTCGTGGCTGAAGCCATCGAAGGTTTTGTGGGCGAAATCATTCCAGAATGGTTAATTTCTGATACAGAAGCACTCAAAGGCGAAATGGTGAGCGTTCCTCAAAAAGAGCAAATCGACACCGCTAACCTGATTGAAGTCAATCTGATTATCGAATTCTATTCCAAGTAATATAAGTGTGTGGCGTATAGTTTTACTGTACGTGCGGTATGCTGGAATCTGAGTTTCAGGCACATTTATTTTCAACGGCTTTCTTCACGTATAATGAAGAAAGCCGTTTTTGATATATATATATATGAGTAGGCAGGCACAAAGCATCTATCCATGAGTTATTCCGGTATGAAAAATCCGATTCCCTTCAACTACCC
>CAYFGW010000077.1:0-18369 GCA_964342365.1 uncultured Candidatus Sericytochromatia bacterium
AACTAAGAAGTAAGATGGCGATCATGGTGCTAATAATTCTATAGAGAAGCAAATGCAATATGCATACCTGATTAACAATATCGGTGGCGGCATAAAAGCTTTCAGGGTTTGTATCACTACACTTTGCTGTCGATATCCCACGAGGCCAAACACGCTCCAGACCACAACTCCGTCTCCTTTTGCGTTAACGGAAGCTGCCATCACCTGTGGGGGATCCATATCCTGAATGCCCTCCCGCTCATAACGACGAGAGGTCATCGAAAAATTTTCAACGTGTCTGACCACGACTGACTTGAGACGGTTTTGCTCATCTCTGTCTGACCATGAGATGATGCCGTGGCCGTCTTTGTGATGAACACGATAAAGGCCTCCATTTGCCGAAAGCAGTTCAGGTGCTCCCACTTTTTGGAATCCTTCTATTTTTTGATACCAGAGCTTGTCTTTGAATCCGTCGTATTCGGTATATGTTTGAAATCCGTTGCCCCTGAGATCCATCACCTCACCAAATTGTGCGTCCCGGGCAATGGGTTGTTCTCGCATGATCTGGTAATTTAACAGCGGATACACCGTATTGGATGAGGTGTGTACCATGACCCAACCATTGCCAGAAGGATCCACTTGAAAAGCCCCAATGCTTTCTCCTTCTTTTCTGTAGATAACGCTCTGGGGTAAAAAGTTTTCCACGCGCCAGACGGAAGAGGTGGAGGGGGAATCGTAGATGCCGATGCTATGGGTAAGGGGCGTTTCAAACAACAGTCCGTTGCCGTTTTCATTAAGTAGCCATCTTAGCCCCTCATGGGGACTCTTGTTTCTTGCCATGCGTTCTTGTGGCTGAAAGTTCTTGAATCTTACGCCCATGGGATCTCCTGAACCAAAGAGCACCACGCCGTCACCTTTATCATTGAGCTGATTTAACGGAGTGCCATAGCCCACTCTTTCCCCGGAAGACAGTTTCAGATTATTGTCCACAGATTGAAAAAGAGCCTGTTTTTCAGAGGGTTCAGGTGTAATATCTACTTCTGGTACGACATTCAGGTTTTTTTCTTCAATTTCAATGACCTGAGTAATCACAGGCTGATGAACAGTCGCTACAGGCAAAGCAGACGAGGTAACGGATGGGGATACGCCAGATTGAGGGCTATTGTTCAGGGTGGGGCTGACCTGGCAAGAAATCACGCTAATAAGAATCGCAAAAACCGTTGTGTTTTTCATTTTTTCTTTCACATTTGATACAGAGATTTACTCTCTTTACGGTCGTTATTTAAGCAAATAATTTGTACGGCATAAACAAGTTACTATATCGTTTTTAGATGGAAATTGTGTGTTTCTGGTGACGCCAGCCAGATGCGTTCCCCTGCGATAAGTCCTTATTCATTTTTTAACGTGATAAGTAGGGCTTGAATTTAACAAAAGTCTATATTGGTTAAGAGGAGGTTAATCATGGTTTAATTTGTGGTTTATCCTCGCAAGAAAACGGTTAATTTGTGATAAAACTATATTAAGCAAGTTAAATCAAAATTAATATCATTAAGAAGAGGACACCATATGAACGTCAATTCAGTGATGCAGGCTTTCCAGCCTTCTACATATGCCAACAGTGGATCTTATAACGCACCCTACCATCCCCAGGCGGCTGCACCGTCAGCCTACGGCAGCGATAGCGTGGATATGGCCTTCTATAATGTAAATCGTCCCGCCAGCAAGGACGGAGCTATCACCAAAATGTTCATTGGTGGCTTAACCGGTTACAAGTACGACAAAGCGGGTGCTCCCGGTGGCGGTAACCTGACCCAGTTTATGATGAATTCCGCGGGCACCGGTGCTGCCATCAGCGGTACCATTTCTCTGGTGAAAAACATTGCCTCCATGAGCTACGGTAAGCAGTCAGCTTCTACCACCGTTTCTAACGTCCTCACCGATACCATCCAGGGTAGTGTCAGTGCTGTGGGCGGTACCCTCGGCGGTTACGGTACCTCTACCATTCTGAAAGCCCTTGGTGCTGCCGGTGGTGCTCCTATGACCATCGCCACCGTCGTGGGCGGTGCAGTAGGTGCTGTAGCAGCTAACCAGATTCTCAACACTGAAAAACTGCGTCGCATGTTTTAAATCGGTTCGTCAACCGAATCATAAATCAAATTGAAAATTGAAAAAGCTCCCGAAAAGCGGGGGCTTTTTTCATGCTTGTTCTTAGGCTAAAATAAGGCAAAAAAGGAACGTCATTATGACCCATAACACACCTGAAAACTATACCCCACCCAAAATCTGGACCTGGGATGCTGAAAGCGGAGGCCGCTGGTCCAAAATCAATCGTCCCATTGCCGGAGCCACTCACGAGAAAGAGCTGGTCGTGGGCAAACACCCTCTGCAACTCTACTCTCTGGCTACTCCCAACGGTCAAAAAGTCACCATTATGCTAGAAGAACTATTGGCCGCCGGTGTTAAAGAAGCCGAATACGACGCCTATTTGATCAATATTGGCGAAGGCGATCAGTTTGGCAGCGGTTTTGTGGAGGTTAATCCTAATTCCAAAATTCCGGCCCTCATGGATCACAGTGGCGACACGCCCGTACGGGTGTTTGAGTCGGGAGCTATCCTGATGTATTTGGCAGAAAAGTTCGAGCATTTTTTGCCCACTACTTTCCCTCAGCGCAGTGAAACCCTGTCCTGGTTATTCTGGCAAATGGGATCCGCTCCCTATGTGGGCGGCGGCTTTGGCCATTTTTATAGCTATGCTCCCTTTAAACAGGAGTACCCGATCGATCGCTTTACCATGGAAACCAAGCGGCAGTTGGATGTGCTGAACCAACGCCTGGAAAAGCATGAATATTTGGCAGGAGAGGTTTACACCATTGCAGATATTGCCGTCTGGCCCTGGTACGGCGGGCTGGTGTTGGGCGCACTTTATGACGCTGCTGAATTCTTGCAGGTGCATGAGTACACCCATGTTTTACGTTGGGCTAAGCAATTGGCAGAGCGCCCCGCGGTACAGCGCGGTCGCCGCGTTAATCGCACCTGGGGCTCTGATAACGGTATTAAAGAGCGACACAGTGCCAGTGATTTAGATTAAGTGGGCACCTATAGTTTCCGATCTTTAACAGCCGCAGATATTCCCATGATCCATGACTGGCAGCAACTGCCTCATGTGCGCCAGTGGTGGTCTGACGAGAGTCAGGAAGAACTTTACGAGGAATATATTTTGCGCACTGGCTCTGATATGGTGAAGCCCTTTGTGGCCCTCTGGGAAGCCGAACCCCTGCAAGATGAACCCCTGGGATATATTCAGTATTATCACGCTGCCAGGGTGGGAGACGGCTGGTGGCCCGATGAAACAGAGGGCACTATCGGCATGGATCAGTACATTGGCCCCGAAAAGTTTCTTTCCCGGGGCCACGGGACAGGCATGATTGCGGCATTTGTAGATCAGGTCTTGTCAAAGCTAGATTATACTTGTCTCATGGTGGATCCTGACCCCGAAAACGAGCGGGCCATACGCTGTTATGCCCGGCTGGGATTTAAGGAACAGGGGCTCACAAAAACCCCTGATGGTGCCGCTCTCCTGATGAAACGCTTTCGCGAAAGTCAGGGTACGATACGAAAACGGTAGTCCCAGCTTTTGCTGCGGGTACCGTGTACCGTTAAGTAGCCAATTTTGCCCTCTTTGTCGTGGGCGGATAGTTTAAAAACGTAATAGCTGTCCGGTGCAGAGGGTGTTAAAGTGGGATATAACTCCGTCTTTGTGGTGGTGTCCTCAAACACCACGTTTCTACCGGCGTATTTTCCGTTGTCAAATCGCCAATTTTCAATTTTATAGGAATAACTTGTGGCGCCCTCCAGCGGTTCCCAGGCCAGATGGATGGGGTCAGACCATTCAGGCAGCTTCTTTTTGTTATTCACTTCGTCCCAGTGGGGCAATTTTTGCATATTGTCCTCAGGCGAGGTCAGGTGAATGACTTTTAGCAGTTCTATGTTTAGCGGATAGGTGCTGTTGCCAAAAATATTGAAAGTCTTGCTGCGCTCAAAATTTTTGGCCCAGCCGGTGTTTGTTTTGAGGGTCACCTGAATGAGTACGCGGCTTTCGGGCAAATTTGAAAACCAGATGTGTCCCTGATGGTAATGGCCTTTGGTCTGTGGCAGGGCCTTGCCCGTGTTTTCATCTCGGAACCAGAATCTGACCTGTTCCGGTTTAAATTGACGCATCACTTGCCCGCGGTAAGTTAACTGACCGCGCCAGCGAGCGGTTTCTAAACCTCGTGGCAATTCCCCCGTAAGCTCTACAGGAGGCTGCTGAATGAGGCGCTCCTGAACGAGTGGTTTTGCCTCGTCTTCTGTTTCTGCTGAAATATAAAACAAGAGCAAGAGAAGGCAGAGTGCGGCAAGACCCACCTGCAACACCCGCTGGCGCTTTTGTGAAGGCGGCTTGCCCCTATTTTTGAGGGCGTGGATCAGCGCTTCAGCACTCTGGTAACGCTGTTTCCAGTCCGGGGCAATCATTGTGTCCAATACCGCGGCAAGTTCTTTTGAAATTTGTCCGTGGGGTTTGTAGTTCAGGCGCAATACGTCTTTTTCCATGTCGCCGGGGTGTACGTGGGTGAGCAGAAAAATCAGGGTGACGCCCAGAGCATAAATATCTGTGGCAGGGTAAGCTCGCCCGTCAAATTGCTCGGGAGCCATATAGCCAAACGTTCCCACAATGGTGGAACTGCGTTGCTGAACCCGATCCCGTACGGCTCCAAAATCCACCAGAAAAGCCCCTTTTTGTTCATGCATAATAATATTGGCGGGCTTGATATCTCTATGAATCACGGGAGGCTGTAGACTGTGCAAATACTTCAGCACATCCGCCATTTGCAGAGCCAGTGCAACAACTTCTGTTTCGCTAAAGCGTTTTCCGGCCTGAACACAGGTTTCCAGATCCTGACCGGCAATATGTTCCTGAATCAACAGTAGGTTTTCGCTGTGGGTGTTTTTATCCTGTTGAATCATCAAATCCACAAAAGCAGGAATACGAGGATGTGTCAGCTGCCGTAAAATACTGGCTTCCCGTTCAAAAAGCTCTCTGTCTTTCCAGCTTTTGACGTGTTCCAGCTGCTGTGTTTTGAGCACATACAGTTGTTCTTCACGCCTGACCAGATACGTGCTACCGCTTCGTCCGTGGCCAAGATCTTTTACGGTTTCATAGTCAGGAACAGAGGGAAACGAACTCACACCCAGCGTCGCACCTTGGCTTTATACCGGGTATAATCCGCGCCAAAGTTAGCCTGAAGAGCTCGCTCTTCGGGGCGAATTTGAAAGTATTGAATATATGCCATAAACATAGGAATGCCCAGACCTGCAAGGGGCGAGGATAAGTACCAGGCCCAGGCTTCTAACAGAGAACTTAACCCCAGATACATGGGGTTGCGGGTATAACGGTATACTCCGCTGGTGACCAGGGCACTGGCTTTTTCCAGCGCCTGGGGGTCAGCGGTGGTTTTATGCTGACCGAATTTGAAAAAAGCCCCGCCAATCAGCCCGATACCGGTGACCAGAGGCAGCCACGCCAGGTGACGGGCCTGCTTTGAGGGCGTTTTACTGCGCAGTAGCCACATGAGCAGACCCACCGCAAGAAAGATGAGGGGCGGCGGGATTTTTTTTTCAAGCTTTTTCATAGCAAACGTCTCCGTTTCGGTTTGCTGGTATTCTATAGGAAAACGTGGCAAAATTCAAAAGCGGTACAGATAAGAGGTACAGATGCATAAGCTTTTTTCAGGGCGACTGATGGTCATCGCTATCGCGATGTGTTTGTGGACGCCTGTGGCATATGCCTTACCCGGCGATACGCCCGATGCCGTAGCCCGTCAACTTTTGAAACACACTTTTTTAGGTGTTCAGGCTACAGATTCCCAGACTACAGACTCCGCCTACTTTTTGCTCAGAGCCCGCCAATGGCCACAAGACCAGCAGTTCACCCTGCTTTTTAGTGCTCACGGTTCCCCCCGCACCGGCTTAATCGAAGCTGAAGAAATTGCGGTGGTGCTTTCTGAAAACGCGAAGTGCAAGGAAGCCTACTTTCAACTGCTGCCGGTGTCTCAGTATTTGCGAAAGTGCCCCTTGCCCACGCTTTTTTTTACTCCTGAGAACCTGCAAAATCATGCGGTTTTACGCGACGTACTCAGGCAGGTATACCCTCAGGAACATGCTCTGATCTGGAACGACTTTAAACGCGCTAAAAAAGTGCAAACACAGCAACGGGGCACTACCACCAACAGCGAAGGTTTTGTGAGGCAAAAGGTGCTGGACTCACCGGTTATTTTTCAGTTTTATCGCGGTGAAAAATTCTGGTACATGACGTCCCGTGCCACTTTTCTGGTGGGTCGGCCGTATACCCGTATTATTAAGGAAATGGCAGAAAAGAACGAAAAAACCCCGCTCTGATTAGAGAGCGGGGATCACTTCAGTTCAAAACTTATATTTTGTCAGAACCGGATTAAACAGGCTCCGATGGAAAATTGGCGTCTCCCTGAGAAATAGCCAGTTCGTTTTCGGTGAAGCCGGAACTATTGTCCCAGAGAATAACAAAGTCACCGTCTGCGTCCAGCGCAATGCTGGAATGATTGGATGTATACAGGGTGGTATGCGGCGTCAGGAGATCGCCTGCTGTACCTCCGGGGCTGTAGGCTCTGGCACGGGTACGATGACCTTCATTGACAATATCTGTCACACTCCATGACACCATAAAGTTTCCGCTGTTATCAATGGCCACATCAGGATTGGATTTTTCAATAGTACCGCTAGAATCTACCAGGGTTTCGTCCACGCTGGGAGTGGTGCTATCGGCCAGGTATTTTTCCAGGTACACGTTTTTGTTTGATCCGGTACCTTCTTGCCAGGCCACGACGAGATCACCACTGTCGTTCATGTCGATGGCAGTGGAACCATGATCTGGTGTGGTTAATATATCCACCGAAAAAGGTGTTTCAAGTACATTAGCATTGTAACGAGCGACTTTTATATTTGAATAAAAGGTGCCGCCGCCGCTGTATGACGCTTCGGAGTATGCTATTGCAAGATCCCCGTCGTTATCAATAGCGATGCTGGGACCGCCATGACTAATAGCTTCATCACTGGTAATAGTAATTCGACCATCCTCAGTCGTATCCACACCGTTTGCATATTTTTCTACGTTTATATCTACTCCAACAACATTAGGCCAGGTCACTGCAAAATCGTTATTATCGTTTAAAGCTACATCAGGTCCTTCACTAATATTTGCTATCGAGTTTTCTGCTACCACAAATTCGTCGGCCATGGGAGTGCCTGTAGCATTGAACTGTCGTGCGTAAATATCACCATTGTTTCCGTCCTGATTTTGCCAGACCACCACAAAGTCGCCGTCATTATCCATGGATACCGATGGATTAGACTGTTGAATCGGCTGGCTGACATTGATCACGCAACCATCTCCAATCTGGCCTCCGTCGCCGATTTGACCGCCGTCTCCAATCAGACAACCATCGCCAATTTGACCGCCGTCGCCGAGCTCGTCTTTTTGGTTCACCAGAATCGGCTCTCCCTGAGCTTCTCCGCTGCTGCTATAGCGCTGGGCGTAAATATCTTTGTCTCCAACCTTGCGAACGTCTCCCGCTCTCTGACCTTCGTAAACCACCACAAAATTGCCACTGTCATCAGAGGCCACATCGGGATTTGACTTAACCAGTGGAATAGGTGGGCTAAAGGGCAAGACAATGGGCTCATCTTCTACGGTAGCGCCATCAGCGTTAACGGTCACCGTTGAGCTGGCGATGACTTCACCAGCGGTATTTTTGACTTCGACTTTAAAGGAACCAAAAGGCACCTGTCTGAAAAAAGCGTTGCCCCGGCCCCTCGTTTCTTCGTTCAGAAGCACCGGGCTGGAAACAGGATCGTTTATCGTCACCGTGACGTTTTCGGGAATGGGCTCGCCGTTTTGTGTCACCAGATCGACCCTGACGTTTTGTGACTCCACAGACTGCTCTTTGACGGTCGTGGCATCAGGCAGGTTATTGGCACTGGTAATCTGGAGGGCAATTTGCTCACCGGAGAGAGTATTGGGCTGCTGACCGAAGGTCTGGGTTTCAGCATCATAGCCGAGGGCTTCAAGCAGATTGCTCTGGAGCTGAGGAATATCAAGCTCAGAAAGCACGTCCGGTTTGTTGGCCAGTAAAGATTTTAGCACGTCCACCAGTAAAATCTGAGCGCGGGTCAGGGTCAGAGTAACAGTGGTTTGACCGGCCTGTGAACGGTACCAGCCTTTGGCCTGTAAGCCCGCTAAAGGTTGGCGGTTAGCATCATAGGCTTGCGCTTCTACAAAACGAATTTTACCATCGTCGAGGGGAATTCCCGACAGCGTTGCGTTGACGGTGCCATTACTAACGGGCAGGAACTCGTCACCATTGGCGCTAAAGAGCTTGGTATCTACGCCGTCTCCGGTCAGGGTAATACGGAAAAAGGCCACCTGAGCCAGATCTACAATCTGGGTAGAAAAGCCTTTGGCCTGTCCCAGGACCACGCTCACCTGTTCAGACTGAGTAGTGGTGGCCAGAGAAACATTTTGTTCGGGCTGTAGATGGGGCGTTTTCATCACGGGGGCCGTCACCTGACAGGCCACAAAAGTAAGAGACAAAGACAGAGAAAGTAAATGGGTTAATTTCATAATATATCCTTATTAGATGGAGTTGTGTTTACCCTAAGACTTAGTTGGGTTCCTGGCGGGTTTGTGTGCCTTCAAGAACGACATTGACATTCAGATTGGCAGAAGGGCTCGGAGTGGGTGTGGCTGCTACATTGTTAAAGCCACCGCCGCTACTGCTGGTACCGCCGACCACCGTGCTGGCAATGGAAATTAGCTGGGTGGCTTCAATATCTGTGCCGTCTATGCGAGCCGTAATACGGCTGAAACCATTGTCTTGCAGGGCTACGATGAGGCCTTCATCGGTAATGGAAAAGTCCTGAGGGCGACTGCTGGAAAACACCACCCGGTTACTGCCGAGATCGATGTTGTTACCGCTGGCGTCCACCAGACGAATATTCAGCTGTACAGACTGGCCTTTTTGGTCTAAGAAGCGATTGGGAAGAGATACCACCAGACGAGAACCGTCGGGCAGTTGCACGGTGGCTTCGCCCTGAGCACCGGGGTTAGACGTGGGAGCCGGTGTAATGGTCAGGGCGCTTTCTGAAGGATTCGGTGTGGCACTCACCGTAGGCGCTGGTGTAGCACTGGTTTCAGGCTCTGGTGAAGGAGTGGGTTCTGCGGAAGCCTGAGGTTCAGAGGGAGCATCACTTTGAACAACCGTTTCCGGGCAGGCCGTTAAGAAGCAACTGGCAGCCAGAAAGGTCAATGTTAAAATACGGGGACGTATCATCGGGGTTAATTCCTTGTTAAATTAGTATTAATATTATAGCTTATGGATCATATTTTGGCAAAAATCTGATTAATGCCGGATTTTTCGGTCTAAGGCCTCAATAACGGCGGTTTTTATCTTGCTTATGGGTCGTATCAGGTAATCCATATCCTCTTTTAAACTGGCAAAGAAGAGCATGCTGGCATTGTATTCAAAAATCAGCAGCTGACCGTCTGGCAGCAGTGCACAGTCCGCCCCGGCCATATCAAGGGGTATTTTTTCGTAAATGGCTCGAAAACGACCGTCCAGACGGGGTTTTAAGTCGGTTTCATAATGATCTATTAAACGTTGCTCCTGCTTATGATACTCCGGGTTATTATCCATAAAGGCTTTGCCCGTTCGATAGTGCACCAGCCATTCGTCCGAATACCTGGCGTGACGAAAAATGGTGTTGCCCTGAATAGACGCAATGCGAAATTTGTGGTAAACCCCGTCTGTGGCACTATCAATAAATTCAATCAGATAATAATAACGACCGTCTAAGGGCAAGACGTTGAGTTTTTCCGTGTCTTCGGGGCCGTCAAGGCGCACCGTATCTTCACCACCGTGAAGCCCACAGACACGAACAATCACCGGAAAGTCCATTTGATGGTCTTCCATATGTTCAAGAACGTGCTCAGGCAAGCGCGGCTGAAAGCGGATCGTTTTAGGAACTACCACGCCTTCGACATTTTTAAGCAAGTCATATACGCGATCCCGCCGGGTTTTCAAGACGTGCTCAGGAAGGTTGAGCACGGGCAAGTCCGGGTGGTTGTGCAGAATATTTTGCAAACGGTCCAGCACCTTCGGGTGGGTGTCTGCGTCTGAAATTTGATTCAGAATACCGTGGGTTCCCCGGGTCAGCATAATAGAAGCTTCGGTGGCGTCTAAAACCATGTGTTTCCGTTGCCAGTGGGCAGGAGCAAGATGACTGTAAAAATCACAGTTGCCTTCATATTTATAACGGGAAGCGCCGCTGACCGGATCCACAGACAATAGCTCAATATCGCCGTGGTCGGCAATACCGCTCACAAATAAAAGATTAGACATGGGTGGCCTTTTTCTCGATAGCTTTTACAATGGGTTCGGTGCTCTCTGGAAGCGGAATATCTGCGCTCACATTGGTAATGAGCAGTTGACCATCGGGCAAGCGGGCATACTCTATAGCCATTAAATCCAGAGGAATGCGCTGATGAATTTTTTGAAAACATTTGTGAGTGGGTTGAAGCGCTTGCCCCTGTACCAGTACGATGCGCTGTATTTCAGACGCTTCTATTTTTTGCGTCAGATAATAGTCTCGGCCATCCAGTGGAAAAGCGTGAAGCTCTAGCAGATTTTTGGGGCTTTCTAACGCAATCGGGTGGCCTTCGTAGGTGTTGCAGGGCGTGACCTGAGCAGGATAGCCCGTGTGTGATTCTATGGCTTTGCGTATATCTTCAGGAGAATGAGGGGTTATTCTCAGGGTTTTGGGCAGGGTGATCCCGTCGACGTCTTGTAGTGTTTCGTACACACGGTCTTTGCGGGTTTTGAACACCTGTTGAGGTGCATTAAAGACGGGAGTGTCGGGGTGTTCCTGCATAAGGGTTGAGAGATGCTCAAGCGTAATCTGGCATAAATCAGGGTTCGCTATCTGATTGACCACACAGTGAACGCTCTCAAACCCCATGGCCAGCGGGCGCGTATCCAGCACAATGCGCTGGCGTTTCCAGCCAGCGTGCTTAATATGAAGATACAGCGGGCAGTTTCCCCCATAGCGATACTGGAGGTCTCCACTGAGTGGGTGAACCCGCACTACCTTGACCTTGCGATGGTCGGGAATGCCTTCTATAAAGAGAATGTTCATTTTGCAAAATCCACAGAGTAGTCCGATCAATCATAACCCTGGCTTTGCAGACTGTCAAACTCTCAGCCACACCCGATACGATATACTGAAGAAAAATTTTATGCCAAGCATTATCAGGAGTCATGTTAATGTCTTTACCCCCTTTTAGCTGCCGTGTGTCCCCCGAATTTGCTCATCTTTTACAGGAATTGGGTTGCACGCTGGCCATTAGTACCTATCAGGCGGGGAAGGTGGTGCTCCTGGGTACTAATCCACAGGGCCAGATGGTGCAACTGCCCCGCAACTACATCAAAGCTATGGGCATTGCCTTAAACGGCAAGCGTATGGCCATTGCCACCAAAGAAAACGTGGAGGTGCTGTCACACGAAGAGGCCCTTGCCAAAAACCATCCCCAACGTCCGGGCTTTTACGATACCCTTTACGTACCTCGTGCTACCTATTACACGGGTTTTGTGGATATTCACGATCTGCACTGGGGTCATGCGGGACTCTGGGCGGTCAATACGTCTTTTTCGTGTCTGAGCTTAATTGACGATAACTACAGTTTTACCCCCCGCTGGCAGCCCTTTTTTATTGATGCCCTTGAACACGACGATTATTGCCACCTGAACGGCATGGCCATGCAAAACGGTGAGCCCGCCTATGTGTCGGCGTTGGGACAAACCACAACCCCCAGAGGCTGGAAAGAAAATATCACCCGCGGGGGCATTCTGATGAACGTGCCCGAGAATAAGGTGGTGGCAGAAGGTCTCGCCATGCCCCATTCTCCCAAAATCTGGGATGGAGAACTCTACCTTTTACTGTCCGCTAGTGGTGAGCTGATTCGCATGAATCCCAATACCGGACGCTACGACGTGCTGTGTGAAACGGGTACTTTTGTGCGGGGCATGGCTCGCCACGGGGACTACGTATTTATTGGCAAGTCGAAACTGCGAGAAAGCTCCACCTCGTTTAAAAAACTACAGGCTTTGCCCATCGGTGAAAAGTCCAGGTTTGCGGGCATCATGGCCGTACATTTGCCCACGGGCCGCATTATCGGGGAAATGGACTACGAAAACTCCGTAGAAGAAATTTATGATGTGCAGGTACTGACGGGTCTGCGCCGTGTGGGTATTTTAAATACTGAAAACCCGCTGCATACCTTTTCGCTTTCTATTCCCGGACGTACCTACTGGGCCAATCCTGACGCTGAAAAGAATGCCCCTGAAAAGAAGTAAGTTATGACTATCAACAATCTCGATGCCCATATGCAGCAGGCGGTGGGGTTCCACCAGCGTGGACAGTTTGAAGAAGCTGAACGTATGTATCTACAGGCCCTTGAACTTCACCCGAAGCACCCGGATATTCTCAACTTACTGGGCACGGTCTATGCCCAGCAGGACAGATATGTAAAAGCCATCCAGGTGATTAAGCGGGCCTTGGAACAAACCCCCAACCATCCCCAGTATTTAAATAACCTGGGCGAAGCGCAAAACCGCGCGGGCAAATACGAGGCGGCCATTGCTTCTTTTAAGCAGGCGGTAGCCGCTGCGCCACAGGTGCCGGTGTCCTATTACAATCTGGCCAATGTGTATAAAACCACGCAGCGTTTGCCCGAAGCGCTCAAACATTATGAGCAGGCCTTAGCCCTCAAGCCCCGCCCGGAGTACTTTTATAACTATGGCAATACCCTCAGAGACATGGGCCGCATGCGTTCAGCCCAGGAGGCTTATGAAAAAGCCTTAGAAATGAATCCGCAACATGCAGAAGCGCACAATAATCTGGGCACTTTATTCGTGCACTGGGACAACTACTCTCGTGCTCTCTATCATTATGAGCAGTCGCTGAGTTTTAAGCCTGATTTTGACGAAGCTCACAATAATTTATTGCAATACTACGATCAAAACGATCGGCCGGAAGCCGCACAACGCCATGCAGAAGCGCTCATGCGTTTACGGCCAGAAGATGCCCCGGCGATTGCGCTGGCCGGAGCCGGTGTGCTGCCCATTATTCCGCAGAGCGCGGCTCACATTGACGAAGCGTTGGAGCGTTTTGAAACCGCCGTGGCAAAGACGGACCCCAAATCGCTCCGCCTTGAGCAGTTCACGCGCTACAATTTGTCTCCGCCTTCGATAATGACCTACTACGGGAGACATGACCGGAGCTTACGGGAGAATTACGCAGCGCTGGTGGACGCCAGTGGTGTGATTAAATCCCTGCCACCGGCGGGAAAATCGCGCAGCCGTTTTAAACTGGGATTTGTGGTCACACAGGGCCATGAAGGGGTTTTTCTGAAGTGTATGGCGGGCCTGATTGAGCGTTTACCCGAACGCTATGAAGTGTGGGTGGTGTGCTCTCAGCCCAACGGCCAGGCTATTTTGTCAGAACGTCTTCCCCACGTCCAGTATCTGGCGTTGGCGTCCGACTTGACGGCGGCAGCTCAGCAATTACAGCGGGCTGATTTTGATCTGCTGCACTACTGGGAAGTGGGGACGGATAGCACCAATTACTTCTTGCCTTTTTTCAGAACCGCTCGTCTGCAAATGACCTCCTGGGGTTGGCCGGTGACCTCAGGTATTCCCCATGTGGATGCCTATATCACCTGTGCGGCATTAGAACCGGAAAACCCTCAGCCATACTATACGGAGCCCCTATTGTACTGTGAGCGCCTGCCCGTGTACTATTTGCCTCCACCGGTGCCTGAAACCGTGGACCCTCAATTGCTTGGGATTCCAGCGGATACCCATACCTATCTTTGTGCCCAAAATCTGAGAAAGATTCAGCCGGAGATGGATGCTCTTTTTGCGGAGATTCTGGCCCGTGATGACCGCGCGCATATTTATCTGATTGAAGATAAAAAGCCGGATATTACCGCCCATTTGCACCAGCGTCTTCAGCAGCATATGTCAGCACAGATGGAGCGCATTCACGTTCTCCCTCGCATGCCCGCCGAAAAATACCTGGCCTGGGTAAAAGCAGCTCATGTCATACTGGACACCACCTGTTATACCGGTGGGGCCAATACCAACTATGACGCCTTTCAGGCCGGCACGCCTGTGGTCACCCTGGCAGGGCCTATGCACCGGGGCCGTTACACCACCGCCGCTTATACACAAATGGGCTACACCGATTGTGTCACGCACAGTGCTGAAGCGTATGTGGAAAAAGCTGTGCAACTGGCCACAGATCCCGCTGCCAGAACCGATGCGGTGACTGCTATTAAGGCGGGTCGTCATCAGGTTGTTGAAGATGCGCAGGCCGTGGACGCCTTTTGTCGTGTCATAGACCCCTTGCTGGAGCGTAAATAGCATCCCGTGAAAAATATTCTCTTTGTGAACGGGCTCCCCGACCACAAAAAAGTGACGGTGGACCGCGCCCATCCTCTGAGCGGGGAAATCACCTATCGTTATATCGGCGGCTGTGAGTTATATGCTCATATAGAGCACGCCGGGTGGCGGCGTCAGCGTATCTTGCTGGATCTTAACCCCGGTTCCATACAATTTAAAGACACCCACTGTGTGATAAACCAAATTGCCGAACCGGACTTATGTTCTCAAACGCTGCAGCGGCTGAATCATATACTGTCAAAGCACCCCGGCCTGCCCATCTTCAATGCCCCTGAGCATGTGTTAAAGACCCGTCGGGATCACGTGTATGCCTTGCTTAAAGACATCAACGGTGTTCGGGTTCCTCATACTTTGCGTTTTAACCCGCTATCACCGCAAGACATTCTGGAGGCGGTGCATGAACACACGGGCTATCCGGTCATTGTTAAGGCCTGTGGCGAACACAATGGTCGGGCCATGGTGCGCTTAAATAGCGCAGAAGACGCCTATTTACTTCACCGTTTTGCCTTAGACGGAAGCCCCTATTATCTAATGGAATGTATAGACATTGCCCAACAGGGAATTTATCATAAGCATCGTCTGGTTTCTGTACAGGGCCAATCTTTTGCGCGGCACAGCTGTTTTTTTGACCACTGGCTGGTGAATTACGACGATAACTCCAGAAGCTTTATGGCCCAACATCCGGCGTACCAGCAGCGAGAACGGCAGTTTCTCAGGGGCTATGCCACAAACATAGAACCCGGTTTACGAGCCCGCTTTGCCGACATTTATCGCAAAATTCCGCTGGATCTGGTGGGGCTGGATTGCGCTCTCTTGCCAGACGGTACGCTGGTGATTTTTGAGTTGAACGCCAATATGCAGTTGTTTTCGGTGCGGCCTGAAGATCGGGAGCATTTAGAAGCACCCGTCAATCGTATCAGAGAAGCGATTGTCAGCTGTATTCAGCAGAAAACGATTCCTGCATGAGCTATTTTCTGAAGTCCTTTCACATGGCGATGGGATGTGCCCTGCCTGCAGGTAAACGTATCTCTACGCACAAGCCGCCATCATCGGGCAGTGAAAGCACCAGTTGACCTTTGTGCAGATGCAGGATTTTTTGAACAATAGACAGTCCCAGTCCCGTGCCCCCGGTTTTACGGGTGCGCGAGGTATCCACCCGATAAAAAGGCTCTGTTAATTTATCTAGCGCTTCTGCGGGCACACCAGGGCCTCGATCTCGAAAGCTGAAAATCACCCATTGCGGCGTGGTTTCGAGCTTTACCTCAAAATCGCTGTGTTCCGGGGCATACTTGAGTGCATTCGATAAAATATTGTTCAGGGCCCGATTTAACAAATGCTTACGCCCTGACAGGGTGATTGTTTCCGCCGGAAACGCCGTGTGTATTTGAATCTGTTTCTGAGCAAAGAGTAAGCGGTGTTCCTCCAGGGTTTGCTGAACCCAGTTGACGGCATCAAAAGTTTCCAGGGGCAGTTTGTCATCGTGGAGTTCAAGGGCTGAAATGTCTAACAGATCGTTGATCAAATGATCCAGTTCTTCAATTTGTTGCAGGCTGCCGTTGATGTACTTGGGATTGCCCTTGCCTTCTTTTTCCAACAGGGCCATATTCATTTGCATACGGGCCAGAGGAGAACGCAGTTCGTGAGAGACGTCCGCAATCAGGCGCTGCTTTTCGTTGAGCATGGACTCCACTTCTGTGGCCATGTGGTTAAAGGTGTCCGCCACCGGCTGAAATTCATGATCCAGCTTTTCTAAAGGCGCAAAATTCCCCTGAGAAACCTGGGTTAAGGCATCTGTCAGTATGCGAATGGGGCGCATGATCTGGTTGACCAGCGGCCATAAAAACAGGGCCAGCAACAGCAGCATGCCCAGTAACAGGGCCAGAGGAATAAAAAGATGCGGCGGCAGGTGCCAGCGGAAAGCGGGGCGAGGGTGCGTTGAGGCGTGGGGCGGCTTGTGCGATGAGAATATTTTTTCCGGTGGCCCTTTTTTGCGTAGTGAATCCTCTGGAAGGGTAATTTCTAAGGCTCCCTTAGAAAAGTCTCCACGAGAAATCATGGCTTCTACGTGAATGATTCCGTCATTGACCGCGTATACAAATCCAGAGGGTCCGACCCGCTGGCGTAAGGCGGGTGAATCAGTAACGTAGCGCATGGGTAACCCCAGTTCTGAAGACATGCGCTGAATTCTTTTTTTCAGGCCCTCGGCCGACAAATCGGGTTCTGTCTGATTGAGCACGTACAGCACCACGTCCACCTGATCGTTCACAAAATGCCGTTGGCGATGCTGATGGGTAAAATGGAAAAAGCTCTGCAAAATAGCAAAGGTCAAAACAACCGCCATTAAAACACTCAGCGCCATGTATTTGTAAATGCGGCGATACAGCCGGGAAATCATAACCATTAGCGGGTAAAAATATATCCCACACCGCGCACCGTTTTAATCATTTCGGGCTTTTTGGGGTTCTCTTCAAACTTCTGCCGCAGACGGGATACAAACACGTCAATGGTGCGATCAAAGGCATCAAAATCCACGCCCTTGACTTTGTCCATCAGCACTTCTCGACTGAGCACCACGCCCGCATTCTGGGCCAGGCAGGTGAGCATGTCAAATTCTGTGGAAGTTAATTCCACGAGCTGTCCCTTGTGGTGTACTTCGCGGGCGTCCAGATTGATTTTGAGACGGTGGGTTTCCGCGTTAAGGGTGTTGGAAGCTTCATGGGCGTGAAATTGTTGACTGCGATCAAAACGTCGCATAATGGTTTTGATGCGGGCCAGCAGTTCCCGGGGATTAAAGGGCTTGGCCAGATAATCATCAATACCCAACTCCAGTCCGATAATTTTATTGTAGTCGTCCTTTTTGGCGGTGAGCATAATGACCGGGAGCAGGGGGTGATCATCTCTGAGTTTGCGATAGGTTTCAAAGCCATCCATGTGTGGCATCATAAAATCTAAAAGTACGAGATCCACCGGATTATTTTTCAGGTGGCTCAATCCCGATAACGGGTCGGGGGATGCGCTAAAGATAATGGATTCGTCTTCAAAATAATCCTGAAGCAGGTCGTGCATGTCTTCGTCATCGTCTATCATATGAACCCGAATCATAAGGGAACTCCTGTACGCTGTTGTCTTGGTCTTGATTCTAGTGTACCCGTGTTAATCTCATACCCGAAATTTGTAAACGGCGTGTAAATATTTGCTTTGTGTTAATCCTTAATTAAAAGTTGCGTTGAAGCCTTCAGAGACATTACTATAAAGCTACAAGTGTATAAGAGATCACATATGCGTGTGTTCAATATTCTGCGAACGGAGGACAATGGTTGTGTCTGAATTAAAAGACCTGATTAACAACATTGGAGAAGGTCTGCGTCAGTTGGGTTCTTTTCTGGATCGCCAGATCAAAGGACAACGTCCTGCTTTGCAACCCATTCCCATTCGCTCACGTCCTCAGCGTTTGCCCCGCGAATAGGTTTTTAACGCCGTGCGCATTGGCTTTTATGCCCCCTGCAATGCCTATAATCGTCAGTCGGGTCCCCTGCTGGGCATTGCTTATATGGCCGCATATCTACAGGAACAGCTTGGTATTGAAGATGTTTATTTAGAGGTGGACCTGGATAAAGCCATGGAGCGCAAGCCCGATCTATTAGCGGTTTCCGCGTTTTCAGAAAAGTATGCTCAGGTGTCAAAAGAAGTTCAGGCTCTGAAAAAAGAGCATCCCCGTTTGCCCGTGATTTTGGGCGGGCCCCACATTTCTGCCATGCCCCATACGCTGCACTCCGCTTTTGACGTGGGAGTCATTGGTGAA